>NZ_MTEG01000021.1:0-112321 GCF_002108615.1 Klebsiella sp. YJ | reverse complement strand
AGGCGGTGGCGCGCATCTGCCCGGGCACTGGCTTACCGGGCCTACGGTCTTGTAGGCCGGTGCAAGCGCAGCGCCGCCCGGCGAGTTCCCGCAGGCGGTGCCGTGCACCTGTCCGGGCTCCTGGCTTACCGGGCCTACGGTCTTGTAGGCTGCTGCAAGCGCAGCGCCCCCGGCGAGTTCCCGCAGGCGGTGCCGCGCACCTGTCCGGGCACTGGCTTACCGGGCCTACGGTCTTGTAGGCCGGAGCAAGCGCAGCGCCGCCCGGCGAGTTCCCGCAGGCGGTGCCGCGCACCTGCCCGGGTACTGGCTTACCGGGTCTACGGTCTTGTAGGCCGGAGCAAGCGCAGCGCCGTCCGGCGAGTTCCCGCAGGCGGTGCCGCGCACCTGCCCGGGCACTGGCTTACCGGGCCTACGGTCTTGTAGGCCGTTGCAAGCGCAGCGCCGTCCGGCGAGTTCCCGCAGGAGGTGCCGCGCACCTGCCCGGGCACTGGCTTACCGAGCCTACGGTCTTGTAGGCTGCTGCAAGCGCAGCGCCCCGGGAATTCCTGCAGGCGGTGCCGCGCACCTGCCGGGCTCCTGGCTTACCGGGCCTACGGTCTTGTAGGCCGGAGCAAGCGCAGCGCCGCCCGGCAATACGCGCTACTCGAGGTCTTCGCCGTTGCTGGCAATCACCTTCTTGTACCACCAGAACGATTTTTTACGCTTGCGCTCAAGCGTGCCGTTGCCGGCATCATCGCGATCGACATAGACAAAGCCGTAGCGCTTGCTCATCTCGCCGGTTGAGGCAGAAACCAGATCGATACAGCCCCAGCTGGTGTAGCCCATTACCGGGATCCCGTCCTCGATAGCATCGCGCATCGCTTTGATATGCTCGCGCAAATAGCTGATGCGATAGTCATCGTGAATCTCGCCGTTGCCATCAATCTCGTCGCGGGCGCCGAGGCCGTTTTCCACCAGGAACAGCGGCTTCTGATAGCGGTCATACATCATATTCATCGTGATGCGCAGGCCGAGCGGGTCAATGCCCCAGCCCCATTCACTGGCCTGAATATGCGGGTTCTTCAGTGATTTAACGATATTGGCAGCGTTGGTGTTATGCGCATTCATCTCTGCTGAGGCACAGCGCGAGGCGTAATAGCTGAAAGAGACAAAATCCACGGTATGCTTGAGAATCTCGTCATCGCCCGGCTCTTTGGCGATCACGACCCCCTTTTCGCGGAATACCCGCGCTGCCCATACCGGGTAGGCGCCGCGCGCCTGAACATCGATAAAGAACAGGTTCTCCCGGTCCTTTTCCAGCGCCATCCACACATCTTCCGGCTTACAGGACCAGGGATAAAAATTGCCGCCCGCCAGCATACAGCCGACCTGGTTGAGCGGGTTAACCTCGTGGGCGATTTGGGTGGCCAGCGCGCTGGCCACCAGCTCGTGGTGAGCCGCCTGGTACTTCACCTGCTCCTGGTTCTCTCCCTCTTCAAACACCAACCCGGCGCCGGAGTAGGGACTATGGAGCATGATGTTGATTTCGTTGAAGGTGAGCCAGTATTTCACCAGCCCGTCGAAGGCTTCAAAGCAGGTGCGGGCGTAGCGGGTAAAGAACTCCACCATTTTACGATTGCGCCATGAACCGTATTCAATGACCAGATGCATCGGCACATCGAAGTGGCAAAGGGTTACCAGCGGCTCAATCCCGTACTTTTTGCACTCTTCAAACAGCGAGCGATAAAAGGCGATCCCTTCTTGATTCGGCTCCAGCTCATCGCCGTTGGGATACAGGCGGCTCCAGGCAATTGAGGTGCGAAAGACGCTAAAGCCCATCTCCGCCATCAGGGCGATATCTTCTTTGTAGCGATGATAAAAATCGATGGCCTCGTGGCTCGGGTAAAATTCATCGTCACGCAGCTGAAAACGCTTCTCCAGCCCGAGCTTAACCGGCATGCGGTTCGCGCCGTGGGGCAGCGTATCCACGGTGGTCAGCCCTTTGCCGCCCTCGAGATACCCCCCTTCAGACTGGTTTGCGGCCAGCGCGCCGCCCCATAAAAACCCGTGTGGAAAAGTCGACATGCGTTACCTCGCTTGCAAAAAAATAGTGTTCAGACGTGTGATGGTCGGGTCGTGGTCTGGCGCGCTCTGGCATCGGCTGCGGCCTTTTCTACCGGGATATCTTCAAAGCCGAGCAGCAGCGTCAGTACGAATGAGAGCACCACCGCCAGCGCCATCACGCCGAAGACCCAGACGATAGACATCGGGTTAGCCGGGTCAAAGAACTGGACGCTGGTGAACAGGCCCGGCGCCGCCATCGAGTGGCTGGCAAGCCCGGCAATACCGGCCACCGCACCGCAGATGAAACCGCTGATCAGGCTGGCGATGAGCGGACGTTTGAGCCGCACCGCGACACCGTACAGCGCCGGTTCGGAGATACCGGCCAGAATGGCGGAGGCCGCGGCCGCCAGCGCAGTCTGGCGCAGCTCCGGATTTTTAGTTTTCCAGGCTACCGCCAGCGATGAGCCGCCCAGCGACAGGTTGGCGCCGATTTCTGACGGCATCACCATCCCTTCTTTACCGGTTTCCGCAATGGTCTGAATAATGGTCGGGGTGAAAACGCGGTGCATCCCGGTCATCACCAGCAGCGGCCACAGGGCGCCCATAATGGCCACCGACAGCCAGCCCAGATAGCTATGAATGGTGTACACCAGCGCGGAGATGGCGCTGCCGATCCAGATCCCGAGCGGCCCTATCAGCAGGATCGCCAGCGGAGCGGCGATCAGCACGATCAGCATCGGCTTGAGGAAGTTTTTCGTCACCGCCGGAGTAATGCGATCGACCCAGCGTTCGATATATGACAGGCACCAGGTCATCACCAGCGCCGGAATGACGGTATAGGTGTATTTCACCGCCGTCACCGGAATAAAGGCGAACTCGACGTGCTCACCCTGGGCCGCTTTTGCCATCAGCTCAATAAAGCTCGGATGGACCAGCACCCCGGCAATGGCAATCGCCAGCGACATATTGGTTTTGAATTTTACCGCCGCAGAGGCGGCGACCATCAGCGGCAGGAAGAAAAAGGCGCCGTCGCCGATAACGGTCAAAATGGTCAGCGTGGGCGAACCTTTAGGCAGGACGCCGCTCATCTCGAGGATCATCGCCAGCAGTTTGACCATCGATCCGCCGATGATGGCAGGGATCAGCGGTGACATGGTGCCGATCAGCGCATCGAGGATCCCGGCGCCGATACGTTTTAACGTCAGCGGCGGTTTTCCCTGAGGTTCCGCGGGGCGCATATTGTCCGGCAGCAGATTGACTACTTCGCGAAACGCCTGCGATACCGTATTGCCGATGATCACCTGACACTGATTGTCGCTGCGCACCACGCCAAGCACGCCTTTCAGGCTTTTCAGCGCGGCGCTGTCCACCCGCGCATCATCTTTGACCACAAAACGCAGACGGGTCATACAGTGGGTGACTGCCGTGATGTTATCCGCCCCGCCTGTTGCCGTCAGAATTTGCTTTGCCAGGGCTGCGTAATTTTTAGACATCGGATTTTATCCTGTTTAATCAATAGGGTACTGGCTGGTTATCGCACCTGAGGATCGTGCGCTATCAGGGATATATAGGAAACCGGTTCCACAAAATCATGATGAGTTTCATTTGTTCTAACAAGATCTAAAAAAATCATTTTTAAGTTTTGTGATTTTGATCGCTATGTGAAATGAAAAAGAATCTGCGCTGCGCGCGAGTCAAAGCTGTAAAACGGCGAGGCGTGCAGTACACTGCGGGCATCTTTTGCAACAGGAAGAACAACATGGCAACGATGCTGGAGGTGGCGAAACGCGCGGGAGTATCGAAGGCGACCGTTTCCCGGGTACTGTCGGGCAACGGCTATGTCAGCCAGGAAACGAAAGATCGCGTATTTCAGGCCGTAGCGGAAAGCGGCTACCGGCCCAATCTGCTGGCGCGTAATCTGGCTACCAAAAAGAGCCAGACGCTGGGGCTGGTGGTAACCAACACCCTTTATCACGGGGTCTATTTTAGCGAGTTGTTGTTTCACGTTGCGCGGATGACGGAAGACAAGGGACGGCAGCTGATTCTGGCCGACGGCAAGCACAGCGCGGAAGAAGAGCGCGAGGCGATCCAGTACCTGCTCGACCTGCGCTGCGATGCCATTATCATCTATCCGCGTTTTCTCAGCGTTGATGAAATGGATGAAATCGTAGAAAACCAGCCGCAGCCGATTATGGTGCTCAACCGCCGACTGCGGCGCAACGCCAGCCACTGCGTCTGGTCCGATCAAAAAGCCTCGGCGTTTACGGCGGTCGAAAAACTGATTGCCCACGGCCATCGTGATATCGCATTTATCACCGGCTCGCTGGATTCGCCTACCGGGATTGAACGCCTTTCCGGCTATAAAGATGCGCTGACGAAACACGGGATTTCGCTGCATAATGATCTGATCGTTGAGGGCAAATGGACCCCGGAAAGCGGCGCTGCTGGCGTAGAGACGCTGCGTCAGCGCGATGCCCGTTACAGTGCGCTGGTGGCGAGCAATGACGACATGGCAATTGGCGCGATGAAGCAGCTACATCAGCAGGGCGTGCGGATTCCGCAACAGGTCTCGGTCATCGGCTTCGATGATATCGTGTTGGCGCCGTATATGGTTCCGGCGCTCTCCAGCGTCAAGATACCGGTGACGGAGATGATCAAGGAGAGCATTAACCGACTGATCTTTATGCTCGACGGCGGTGATTTAAAATATCAGCAAACCTTCCCCGGCGAGCTGCTTGAACGTGACTCTATTGCCCCGGGACCGTTCGCCTGACGTCGTCATCTGTCATCGTCAGATGTGACGATGACAGAATCTGTTCCCCGCCTATATGTGATTCATTTCCTTTATTATCAGTGCGATAAAAGTTGGAACGTATTATGCATACTCCGCCGCGTAACCTTCTTACTGCTGGAGAAATGGATGAACCGTTTCATTATTGCCGACGCGAGCAAATGCATCGGCTGCCGCACCTGTGAAGTGGCCTGCGTGGTCTCTCATCAGGAAAATCAGGACTGCGCCGCGCTGACGCCAAAATCCTTCTTACCGCGTATCCATGTGATCAAAGGCGTCAACGTCTCGACGGCGACCGCCTGCCGCCAATGTGAAGACGCGCCGTGCGCCAACGTCTGTCCGAACGGCGCGATCGCCAGGGATAAAGGCTTTATTCACGTGATGCAGGAGCGCTGCATCGGCTGCAAAACCTGCGTGGTGGCCTGTCCGTACGGCGCGATGGAGGTGGTGGTGCGTCCGGTGATTCGTCATAGCGGTGCCGGGCTGAACGTGATGGCGGAAAAAGCGGAAGCCAATAAATGCGATCTTTGCCATCACCGGGAGGAGGGCCCCGCCTGTATAGAGGCCTGCCCGACGCATGCGCTGATTTGCGTGGACCGCAATAAGCTTGAGCAGATGAATATCGAAAAACGTCGTCGTACGGCGCTGGCCTGGTAAGGCGGCACGATGAACGGGGTGCAGATTCGCATTCGCGGTAAAGTGCAGGGGGTGGGCTTCCGCCCCTTTGTCTGGCAGCTGGCGCAGCAGTCAGCTCGCTGCGGCGACGTATGTAACGACGGTGACGGCGTACTGGTGCGCCTGTTGGGCGATGAGGCGGCGTTTCTCGCCGCGCTGACCCGCCGCTGCCCGCCGCTGGCGCGTATCGACAGCGTGGAAACCCGGCCGTTTCACTGGCGTACGCCGCCGCAGGATTTCGCCATCCGCGAAAGCGGCGGCGGAAGTATGCGTACCCAGATTGTGCCCGATGCGGCCACCTGCCCGGCGTGCCTGGCGGAGATGAACAATCCGCAGGAGCGCCGCTATCGCTACCCGTTTATTAACTGTACTCACTGTGGGCCGCGTTTCACCATTATTCGCGCGATGCCCTATGACCGCCCCTTTACCTCGATGGCTCCTTTTCCGCTCTGTCCGCGCTGCGAGGCCGAGTACCGCCACCCTGGCGACCGACGTTTTCATGCTCAGCCGGTAGCCTGCGCCGACTGCGGCCCGCGTCTGGAGTGGCGCGCGGAAGGCGAGTCGCTGGTCGGAGAAGCGGCATTGCAGGCAGCGATTCATCAGCTACAGGCCGGGCAGATTGTCGCCATCAAGGGCGTGGGCGGTTTTCATCTGGTGTGCGATGCCGGCAATCCGCGCGCGGTGGCGGCGTTACGCGCACGCAAACATCGTCCGGCAAAGCCGCTGGCGGTGATGCTGCCGGCGGCGGATGGCCTGGCGGAAGCGGCGCAGGCGTTACTGACTTCACCCGCGGCGCCCATCGTATTGATAGAGAAATCGCAGGTCGATGGCCTGTGTGACGACATTGCGCCAGCGCTGAATGAAGTGGGGGTGATGCTGCCATCTAATCCGTTGCAGCATCTGGTTTTGCAGGCGTTGGCGCGCCCTCTGGTGATGACCTCCGGCAACCTGAGCGGGCGGCCGCCGGCGATCGCCAACGCCGATGCTCTGCGCGATTTGGCCGGGATTGCCGATGGCTTTCTGCTGCACAACCGCGACATCGTGCAGCGGATGGACGACTCTGTGATGCGGCAAAGTGGTGAAATGCTACGGCGTTCGCGGGGCTATGTGCCTGACGCAATGCCGTTACCGCCGGGGTTTCACGACGTGCCGCCGCTGCTGTGCCTCGGCGCCGATATGAAAAATACCTTTTGTCTGGCGCGCGGAGAGCAGGCGGTAGTGAGTCAGCACTTCGGCGACCTCGGCGATGAGGGCGTAGAACAGCAGTGGCATCAGGCGCGGCGTCTGATGCAGGCGGTTTATGGCTTTACCCCCAGTCTGGTGGTCAGCGATGCGCATCCGGGCTACCGTTCGACGCAGTGGGCGGCCTCGTTGGCGCTGCCGGTTGAGCGCGTCCTGCATCACCATGCTCATGCCGCCGCCTGCCTGGCGGAACACGGCTGGCCGCTGGATGGCGGCGATGTGATTGCCGTGGTCCTCGACGGTATCGGCATGGGGGAAAACGGCGCGCTGTGGGGCGGCGAGTGCCTGCGGGTGAATTACCGGCAGTGCGAACGCCTGGGCGGACTGCCGGCGGTGGCGCTCCCCGGCGGCGATCTGGCTGCTCGTCAACCGTGGCGTAATTTGCTGGCCCACTGCCTGGCCTACGTTGACGACTGGCAAAACGATGCGCAAACCGCGGCGCTGCGCCAGCACAACTGGCCGCTGCTGGCGCGGGCTATTGAGCGGGGAATGAATGCGCCGAAGGCGTCATCCTGCGGGCGCCTGTTCGATGCGGTGGCCTGCGCGCTGGGCTGCGCGCCGGATAGCCTGAGCTATGAGGGGGAGGCGGCCTGCCGGCTGGAGGCGTTGGCCACCGCCTGCGATGGCGTTGCGCATCCTGTTCGCCTGCCGTGGCAGGCGGGGGAGCTGGATCTGGCCGCGTTCTGGCCGCAGTGGCTGGGGTGGCGGGCGAGCCGTGAACAAAAAGCCTGGGCTTTTCACGATGCGCTGGCCCGCGGAGTGGCAGAGATGGCGCGCGATTGTGCAACGTCGCGCGGGATGACTACGTTGGCATTCAGCGGCGGCGTGTTGCATAACCGGCTGCTGGTCTCACGATTGACCTTTTATCTGGCGGATTTTACTCTGCTGTTTCCGCAGCAGCTACCTGCCGGAGATGGGGCAATCGCGTTTGGTCAGGCGGTCGTGGCCGCGGCCCGTCGGCAGGCTCACAGGATATCATCATGATCGTGACAATTTTACGCCAGCAGCCGCGTGCCGCTGCGCTGGTGCTGGGACTGATTGTGGCAAATCTGCTCGCCTGGGGTTGGGCCTGGCAGGCGTTTGGCGATAGCGGCTCGCTGATGGCGGCGAGTCTGCTGGCCTGGGGGTACGGATTGCGCCATGCGGTCGATGCCGACCATATCGCGGCGATCGACAGCGTCACCCGCAAAATGATGCAACAGGGGCGGCGGCCTTTTGCCGTCGGAGCCTGGTTCTCGTTTGGCCACTCGTCGATTGTGGTGCTGGCTTCGGCGGCGATTGCCGCGACCGCCACCGCTTTCGGCCAGCAGATGAACTGGCTTCACGATACCGGCAGCGTGATTGGTACAGCGATCTCGGCGCTGTTTTTATTGCTGATGGCGTTTATCAACCTGGTGATTTTACGCAGCGTCTGGCGCAGTTTTCGCGCGTGGAAGAGAGGCGGCAAGGTGAGCGATGAGGTGGCGGCCGGCGGCGGCATGATGAGCTGGCTGTTCGGTAAAACCTTCCGCCTGATTAGTCGCAGCTGGCAGATGTACCTGGTGGGCTTTTTGTTCGGCCTCGGTTTTGATACCGCGACAGAGATCGGCGTACTGGGGATTTCTGCCGCCAGCGCGTCAAGCGGCATGTCCATCTGGTCGATCATGGTCTTTCCGGCGCTGTTTGCCAGCGGCATGGCGCTGGTGGATACCCTCGATAATGTGCTGATGGTCGGCGCCTACGGCTGGGCGTTTAGCAAACCGCAGCGCAAGCTCTATTACAATATGACCATTACCGGTACGTCGGTGGTGGTGGCGTTATTTATCGGTGGTCTGGAAGCGCTGGGGCTGCTGATGGACAAGTTTTCGCTCAGCGGCGGGCTATGGCGCTGGGTCGGCGCGCTGAACGATAATCTCGGCGACGCCGGTTTTGTGGTTATCGGGCTGTTTGTCGCCTGCTGGGTGCTGTCGGTGCTCAATTACCGCTGGCGCGGATACGATAACCTGGCGCAGTAGGTCGGGGATATCGTCCCGGCTCGCGCTGCGCTTAACTGGGCTACCTGAGGTCGGATGGCATGCTGCCCGGCGGCGCTGCGCTTGCGCGGGCCTACGGGACAAATGCCGAACGGCAGGTCGGGTAAGCGTCGCGGCACCCGGCGAAATACCGGCGTAGAATCTGTAGCCCGGGTAAGGCGTTTACGCCGCCACCCGGGAATAACGCCCGTTCGGGCAGCTTAACGTACCAATTGTTTGAGCAATGCAAAGGCCTCTTTCATTCGCTCCTTGCTGACCACAAAAGCACGCAGCTGGCATGCTGCCCGGCGGCGCTGCGCTTGCGCGGGCCTACGGGACAAATGCCAAACGGCAGGCCGGGTAAGCGTCGTGCCACCCGGCAAAATACCGGTGCAGAATCTGTAGCCCGGGTAAGGCGTTTACGCCGCCACCCGGGAATAACGCCCGTTCGGGCAGCTTAACGTACCAATTGTTTGAGCAATGCAAAGGCCTCCTTCATTCGCTCCTCGCTGACCACAAAAGCACGCAGCTGGTTTTCCGCATCCACGCCTTTAGCCACCAGGCCGTCGTTGGCGGCAACGATATTCCATGTTAGGTCTTCGCGCCGCGTATCTCCGGCCAGATGCAGCGGCAGATCCGGGGTTTTCACCTTCACCAGCATCGGCGGCAGCGTCAGTTCGCTCGCCTGCGACAGCAGGTTTTTAGCGAGGCACATCGCGCTCAGTAAAATCGGCTGCAGAAATGGCAGGACGCTGCCATTGATTTCCGCGCAGTCGCCGAGGGCGTAAATTGCCGGATCGCTGGTTTGCAGCCGGCTATTCACCACCACGCCACGACGAATCAGCAACCCGGCATGGCGCGCCAGCGCCGTTTCCGGGCGTAGACCGGCGGCGGCGACCACCGCATCGACGGTGACGCTGCGCTGGCGGTCGAGGCTGACGCGAATGCCGTCGGCGGTTTGCTCCAGCCCTGCAAGCTGGGTTTTCAGCATCAGGTGCACGCCTATATCGGTTAACCGATGCTGCAGGCGGCTGCTGACCTCCGGCGGCATCAACGCTGAGAGCACGCTGGCGGAGTTATCGACTACCGTCACCGCCTTTCCGGCGCGGCAGAAGTCCATCGCCAGCTCGCAGCCAATCAGGCCGCCGCCGACGATCAGCACGCGTTGCGCATCGTGGAGCTGACTCTGCGCGGCGCCGTATTCGCGTTGGCTGTTGAGGGTCAGCATCAGCTCATGCCCGGGTACCGGCGGAATAAACGGCGCGGCGCCGGTCGCCAGCACCAGCTTGTCGTAGCGCCACTCGCGATCCTGGCTTTTGACCACTTTGGCCTCGGCGTCGATATTGCTCACCCGGACGTGGGGGAACAGGCGCAGGTTATACTGTTCGGCAAACTCCCCGGCGGTTTGCAGGGTCAGATCCTCGGCATTCTGACCGCGGCTGATGACGTGGCTGAGATCCGGTTTGTTGTACTCATCCATGCTGTCGGCGGCGATCAGCGTCAGCGGAATGTGCGTATCCTGCTTACGAATATTTTTCACCAGTTGACGGGCCGCAAAGCCCGAGCCGATGATCACGATACCATCGCTCAT
Organism: Klebsiella sp. YJ; assembly: GCF_002108615.1. NCBI lineage: Bacteria > Pseudomonadati > Pseudomonadota > Gammaproteobacteria > Enterobacterales > Enterobacteriaceae > Klebsiella > Klebsiella sp. YJ. Next base: position 101,988 of record NZ_MTEG01000021.1, on the reverse strand, counting down.
ACCGCCTCCGTTGCCAGGACATCAAATACCTCTTTACCGAGAGAGCATTCCGGGCACAGGAAGTTATCCGGGACCTCGCTCCACGGCGTCCCCGGCTGGACATCCTGGTTCGGCTCGCCTGTCGCCGGATCGTAAACCCACTGGCAGACGCTGCACTGCATCGACGGGCCGAGATCGGCTGCCGCAGCGGCGGCACAAGCGCAGTTTTCCTGTTCCGGCCCGCTCTGTGCTGCGGCGACCGGCAGCGGCGAGAGCGCCCACTGGCGGGCAATTTCACGGCCGTGTTCGCGGCACAGCTCCAGCGCGTCGAGGTCCGGGCGCCATTTGGCCTTCAGGCTCAGCGACATTTCAAAACCGGCATCCTGTAAACGGGTGGACAGGCGATCGACCGCACCGCCGCTCCAGCCGTGAGAGCCGAAGGCGCTGGCGCGCTTATTGCGAAAACGCAGGCCGGTCATCTCCTCCACCAGGCCGGCGATTTTCGGCATCATCACGTTATTCATGGTCGAGGTGCCCACTAACACCCCTTTTGAGCGGAAGACGTTGGTCAGAATTTCGTTTTTGTCGCTGCGGGCGACGTTAAAGATTTTTACCGCTACGCGCGGGTCCACGTCGGTAATTCCCTGGGCGATGGCATCGGCCATCATGCGGGTGTTGTTGGACATGGTGTCGTAGAAGAGAGTGATGCGATCTTCCTGATAATCCGCCGCCCATTTCAGGTACAGCTCGACGATTTGCGTCGGATTGTCGCGCCAGACCACGCCGTGGGAGGTGGCTATCATGTCGACCGGCAGGTTGAAGCCGAGGATTTCGGTGATTTTTGGCGTCACCAGGCGGCTGAACGGCGTCAGGATATTGGCGTAGTAACGCTGGCACTGTTCGAACAGCTCGGTCTGATCGACTTCGTCATTAAACAGGTGCTCGTCGCAGTAGTGTTGGCCGAAGGCGTCGTTGCTGAACAGTACCGCGTCGCCGGTCATGTAGGTCATCATGCTGTCCGGCCAGTGCAACATTGGCGTTTCGACGAAGATCAGCTGCTTGCCATTGCCGATGTCGAGGCTGTCGCCGGTTTTCACCACGTTAAAGTTCCACTCCGGGTGATGGTGATGGCCGGTTATGGAGTCAATGGCGTTGGCGGTGCAGTAAATCGGAGTATCCGGGATACTGTTCATCAGCTCGGTTAGCGCACCGGCATGGTCTTCTTCCGCGTGGTTAATCACGATGTAGTCAATATCGGCAAGATCGATCTCGCTACGCAGGTTCTGCACGAACTCGCGGCTGAATTTATGATCGACGGTATCAATCAGCACATTTTTCTCTTCACGGATGAGATAGCTGTTATAGCTGCTGCCGCGCAGCGTTTTGTATTCGGTGCCGTGAAAATCACGCACTTCCCAGTCACGTTGGCCAACCCAATGAATATTATTTTTAACCAGAATAGACATAGCAACCTCAATTAATTCAGCGTGTTCAAATAAGATGAGTTGCTTATATCAAGTTACGTGCCAACTTTTTAATTGGTTGATTTTAAATATATTATGTGTTTTTGCTTAAACTGATTGCTGTCAAAATGACAATGGTTAAAATAGTCGTTATGACAATAATTACTGTCAAAACGACAATGAGGCTGCAATGAGCTTTTCCGTAGAGGTACTGGCGAAAATCGCCATTGATTTACAAAGCGATATTGGTCACGCCGATCGATTCTCGCGTCTGATAGCCACCCTGCGGCAGGTGCTGGGATGCGATGCCTCGGCGCTGCTGCGCTACGACGCTCATCAGTTTGTGCCGCTGGCTATCGACGGACTGGCGCAGGATGTGCTGGGGCGACGCTTTGCGCTGGCCGGGCACCCGCGGCTGGAGGCGATTGCTCGCGCGGGGGATGTCGTCCGCTTCCCGGCGGACAGCGATCTGCCCGACCCTTATGACGGGCTGATTCCCGGCCAGGAGAGCCTCAAGGTCCACGCCTGCGTGGGGCTGCCGCTGTTTGCCGGACAAACCCTGATAGGCGCATTGACCCTCGACGGTATGGACGCCGACCGTTTCGATAGCTTCAGCGATGAGGAGCTACGGCTGATTGCCGCGCTGGTGGCAGGAGCGCTGAATAACGCGCTGCTCATTGCCCGCCTCGAAAATCAGAACGTGCTGCCGGAGGCGAGCGCGAGCTATACGCCCCCCGACCGCCAGGAGATTATCGGCCTGTCGGCGCCGATACAGCAGCTGAAAAAAGAGATTGATATCGTCGCCGCGTCGGATTTGAACGTGCTGATTAGCGGCGAAACAGGCACCGGCAAAGAGCTGGTGGCGAAAGCGGTCCACCAGGGGTCGCCGCGGGCGGCCAATCCGCTGATCTATCTGAACTGTGCGGCGCTGCCGGAGAGCGTGGCCGAAAGCGAGCTGTTCGGACATGTGAAAGGGGCGTTTACCGGGGCTATCAGCCACCGCAGCGGCAAGTTTGAAATGGCCGATAACGGGACCCTGTTTCTTGATGAGATTGGCGAGCTGTCGCTGGCGCTGCAGGCCAAGCTGCTGCGCGTATTGCAGTATGGCGATATCCAACGCGTGGGCGACGATCGCAGCCTGAGGGTTGACGTGCGGGTACTGGCGGCCACCAACCGCGATCTGCGCCAGGAGGTGATTGCCGGCCGTTTTCGCGCCGATCTCTATCATCGCCTGAGCGTGTTTCCGCTCTCGGTGCCGGCGCTGCGCGATCGTGACGATGACGTGGTGCTGTTAGCTGGATATTTCTGCGAACAGTGTCGTTTGCGGATGGGGCTGGCGCAGGTGGTGTTGAGCGACGCCACGCGGGCAAGTCTGCGCAGTTGGCCGTGGCCAGGCAACGTGCGCGAGCTGGAACATGCGATTCATCGCGCGGTAGTGCTGGCGCGGGCGACGCAGGCTGGCGACGAGGTGCGGCTGGAGCCGACGCATTTTCAGTTTGCCGTCGACGCGCCCGGACTGCCCGCCGCGACATCGGCGGTGCCGATGCAGGCGATCAATCTGCGCGCGGCGACCGAGGCATTCCAGCGCGAGGCGATTTCCCGCGCGTTAGCGGATAACCATCGCAACTGGGCCGCTGCCGCCCGCGCGCTGGCGCTTGATGTCGCCAACCTGCACCGGCTGGCGAAACGTCTGGGGCTTAAAGAATCCCGGCCTGATAGAAGTTCTGCAGGTTAATCGCTCCAACCAGAAGGCCGTTTTCGTCGACCACCGGGGCGGCGCTGATTTTGTGCTTCATCAGCCGCTCTTTGGCTTCGACCGCGCGGCTTTCCGCCTGCAGGGTGACGCCGTTGCGGGTCATCGCCTGGGCAACGGCATCGTTGAGCGTCCCGCCGCCGACCAGCCAGCGGCGCAGGTCGCCATCGGTGAAGACGCCCTGCACGCGGTTTTGCGCATCGCAGACCGCGACCAGACCCAGCCCGGTACGACTTAACTCCAGCATCGCGTCCATCACGCGGGTATCAAGGTCGACGCGTGGGACATCGTCATCGCGGCGCATCAGATGGTGAACTTTGTTCAGCAGCCGCGCGCCGAGGGCGCCGGCGGGGTGTGAACGGGCGAAGTCTTCTTCATTGAAACCGCGGGCCTGCATGACCGCCATTGCCAGCGCGTCGCCGAGCATCAGGGTGTTGACGGTGCTGGAGGTGGGGGCCAGATGCATCGGGCAGGCTTCGCGTTCGACGGCGATATCCAGTACCGCTTTTGCCGCCAGCGCCAGCGGGGATTGCGATTTTCCGGTCATCGCCAGCAGCGGGATCCCTTTTTCTTCCAGACGCGGGACGATGAGATCCAGCTCTTTGGCGCTGCCGGAGTAGGAGATAAACAACATCACGTCACGACCATCAAGCATCCCGAGGTCGCCGTGCAGCGCTTCCGCCGGATGGACGAAAAAGGCCGGGGTGCCGGTACTGGCGAAAGTGGCCGCCAGTTTTTTGCCAATATGGCCTGATTTACCGATACCGGAGACCACCAGTTTCCCTTCGCAGTGGATGATGGTTTCCGCCGCGCGGATGAAGTCGTCGCCCAGGCGTTCAGGCAGGCGGCTGGCCTCCTGTAGCTCCAGCATCAGGGTCTGGCGTCCGGCTTCTAACAGAAAGTTACTCATGTTCTTCTCCAGTAATAATCACTTCGATGCCTTTCTTTTCCAGCGCCCGCTGGAATGTCGGGTCAATACCGGCATCGGTAATCAGCTTATCCACGCGCTCGAGGCCGCAGACGATGTTCGGGCTCTTACGGCCAAACTTTGATGAGTCGGCCATCAGGATCACTTCTCTGGCGGCATTGCACATCGCTTTACTGACGGTATAAACCTCGTTGAAGGTCGTCACGCCGGCGTTCAGGTCGATGCCGTCGGTACCCATAAACAGTTTGTCGAAGCTGAACTGCTCGAAGGCGTTTTCCGCCAGCTGTCCGTGAAAGGAGGCCGATTTTTTACGGAAGGTGCCGCCGGGCATCAGGATCGTTTGTTCATTATCCAGTTCGGAGAGGGCGTTGACGATATGCAGGCTGTTGGTCATGACCGTGATGTTATTGAAGCGGCTGAGCAGCGGCACCATCTGCAGCACCGTGCTGCCGGCATCGAGGATGATCGAATCGCCATCGTGGATGTAGTGCACCGCTGTTTCGGCGATCAGCGCTTTTTTATGGGTGTTAATGAGCGTCTTATGATCGATGGGTGGGTCGGGCTCATCTTTGTTGAGGACCACGCCACCGTAGGTGCGAATAACGGTGCCGGCATTTTCGAGGATCACCAGATCCTTGCGTATGGTGGTGCCGGTGGTGTCGAAGTGTTGCGCCAGCTCTTCAACCGAGCATTTACCCTGCGCTTGCAGATGCTCAACAATGGCTGCCTGGCGCTGACGTGGTTTCATAGCGGTAGTATCCTATCCTGCGTTAAGTTTCGAAGTGATAATTTCGCAAGATATTTACTTTTACAACGAAATTATACATGTTTCGGTTTAAGCGCTAATGATAGTGCATTCTGACAGAGCGGATCCTGGGGAAAGATCATATCTGGTCGCAATTCCTCACGATATTGCCCCTTTATCGCGGGGATTTTTTGCGGGCGGGCGAAGACGGTCACTCCTCGCATCAGCAGCGTATCGCTGACGCGATCGTGGTCGTCAAAGGCGATGGCGACGATCGCGCGCGGTTTGAAGCGGCCCGATGAACGCCCGACGCCGACCCGCCCCTGCTGGCAAAGTCGGTCAAAGGCGCGATTAAACTGGCGAATCTGCCAGCCGCCAAGCGCCAGTTGTGCCAGCCAGGCGATCGCGGCGACGGTAATCAGTGCACTAACCATAAAAGTCTCCTGAGGGGGGGCGGTTCGGGTCAATTCTCCCGGAGGCGACGCGTTGCGCCTGACCGGGCTACGGACCTGCAGATCTCTGCGGGCGTGTAGCCCGGTCAGCGCAGCGCTACCGGGGAACAAACGGCATCCGGTCCGGTTGCGCCGGGTTTAAAACATGACCTGACCGCCGGTGATGTTAATCGACTGTCCGGTGCAGTAAGACGCCTGCGGGCTGGCATAAAACATCAGTACGTTCAGGACATCCTGATAGTCGCAGCCGCGTTTCAGCGGCACCTTGTCGATGTAATACTGCTCGACTTCGTCCTCGGCAATACCCAGTTTGCTGGCATATTGCGGCAGCAGCGACTGGAACATCGGCGATTTCAGCAGGTTGCCCAGCATCAATGCGTGAACGGTAATGCCGTATTCCGCCAGATCCAGCGCCAGCGACTGGGTCAGCCCGACGCCGCCAAACTTCGCTGCGCTATAGCCGGAATTATGCTTGCTGCCGACTTTGCCGGATTTGGAGTTGATCTGAATAATACGCCCCTTGATCCCATCGCGAATCATCAGCCGTGAAAATTCGCGAGCGCAGAGGAAGTAGCCCACCAGATTCACCTGCAGCGAGCGGTCAAAATCACCGAGCGCGAAATCGCTGATAAAGGCCGCTTTGGCGATCCCGGCGCTATACACCAACAGATCCACCCGCGCGAATATTTCATCCACGCCGCGGGCGAGGGCCATCACGCTGGCCTCGCTGGTGGCATCGGCGCCAAAGCCGTATGCCATTCCTTCTCCATATTCGTCGTTGATAGCCTGCGCGACGCGCGTGGCTTTATCGCTTTGGATATCCACAACGGCAACCCGATACCCCTGAGCGGCAAGGCCCCTGCTCAGAAACTCGCCTAAGGTTTGTCCACCGCCGATGACAACAGCAACCTGATTCATAGTCTTCTCCTGACAACTCATGCAACAAATTTCAATATACAGCCGGGTGCGATCGCGTCCGGCACGGGGCCAGACACGTGGACCGTCCCCGGAAACTCTGCTTCGCTATGGCCATCAAAGCGCAGCGTGATATGGCCAAGCTCACGCAGATTCTGTTCGGCGACATCGCCGACGGCGGTCACCGGATAGCGTTGTTCGCCAAGCTGAAGCTCCGCGCCCGGCATCAGCGTGCCGGACAGCTCGCCGTGATTGTGAATAAAGCAATATTCCTCGATATCCGCCGGCGCGCCTTCGCGAAAGGTAATCAGCATCTCCTCATCCAGTGCCAGCGTAGCGCTGGCGCCGATGCGCATAATCGTGGTCTGGTAAATCACGGTCATCTTCAGGAACCTCTTATTGGTAAATAAATCCGGACACAAACCAGGCGATCAGCACCGTTGGCGCACCGGTCAGAAAACGTCCCACCAGCACCGAAGGAACGCCGACGCGTACCGTGTCCTGACGGGCTTCGGCAAGCGACAGGCCAACCGGAATAAAATCGCAGGCGGCCTGGGCGTTAATGGCGAACAGCGCGGGGAGCGCAAGGTGCGGGGGAATATTGCCGAGGCCAATCTGCACGCCGATCAGCACGCCAATGACCTGAGCGATAACCGCACCAGGGCCGAGGAACGGCGACAGCAGCGGGAAGGAGCAGATCAGGGCCAGCGTGACCAGGCCAAGAGGATGGCTGGCGAGCGGGGCCAGACCGTGGGCAATCCAGTCACCGATGCCGGAGGCCATGATGATGCCGATCAGCGCCGAGACGAAAGCCATAAACGGCAGGATGGTTTTCAGTACCGTGTCGATGGTGTCGCGCCCGGACTGGAACAGCACGGCCACCACGGAGCCCATTCCCATGCCGACCTTCGCCAGCAGGCCATCGCTCTGCTCGGTAATTTTTTTGCTGGTATCGTAATCCCGCGGGGCTGACTGGCCCGGCTTCGCTTCTGGCGCCGCTGTGCCGTCGCGGGTCAACAGGCGAATGTTCTCTTCTTTCACCCCGGAGACGTAAATATCTTCGACGATATATTGCGCCAGCGGGCCGGATTTGCCGGTGGCGTGGATATTGACGGTCGGGATACGACGTTTCGGGTAAAGGCCGCAGCGTAAGGTGCCGCCGCAGTCGATAATGGCAACGCCGATCTCCTCTTCCGGCGGCTCGCCTTCTTTAAACCCGTCGACGGCCTGCCAGCCGGTCAGACTGGCGATCTTGTCGACGATTGCCGGGCGGGTACCGGCGGTAATGTAGACGATCTTTTTACCGGCAACGGCGTCCAGCTCAAGAGGGCCGCCCCAGCCGCTGGCGCCTTTTTCAATACGAATACGGGTCATGAGGTTGCTCCGGAAAGATGGACTTTTTGCTCAAGCTGGATGCCCATTTTTTTCTCAAAAATCGAGGTGGTCAGATCGGTGATCCAACCGCGGAAGAAGTTGGTGACCAGGCCCACCAGCAGATAGCTCACTGCCAGCGGACCTAACGGCAGGCCAAGCGTGGTCAGGCTGCTGGCAATCCCGAGATAGACAAACAGCTCGCCGGGGTTGATATGGGGAAACAGGCCATTCATAGAGTGACAGCTGTAAGAGGCTGCCGCGTAGTAGCTGGGCTTGTACTTCTCGGGCATAAAGCGCCCGAGGCTCAGGGTCATGGGGTTACAGAACACAAAGGTGCCGATGCAGGGCAGCAGCAGATAGCGTGAGATCGGATTGCCGGCGCAGCGTTGCGCCAGCTTTTCGATCCGCTGCTGACCGATAAAGTTGATCAGCGCGTTCATGATCACCAGCAGACTGATCAGCAGGGGCAGGATCCCGGTGACCATACCGGTAAACACCTCGCCTCCCTTCTGAAACAGGCCGATAAACCATTCGGCGCCGTGGGTAATGACTTCAATCATTGTTCTCTCCTTCAGAGTGTTATTTTTCTTGCTAACTGGCAGCTCATTTTAATCACTTTGAAAGATTTAAAAGTGTTAAATTGATCGCAAAATGAAAGGTAAATATTTTATTTTGAAAGTTTGTGCGCGCTCAGAGGGGGGGAAGCCGAGGCCAGGGGGAGATGAACGGACGGATAATGAACCGGAAAGGGCGGTGCTGTCGGGACTATTTTGTCCGCAAATACATTGCCGCTTCCTTGTTGACGGCCGCATGCTTTACCATAATTATCCTTTGCCAAATTTGTTAAACGGATGTCCCATGTTGAAGCGTCGCTATCTGGCTTTACTTCCCCTGTGTGTTCTCCTCGCTGCCTGTAGCAGCAAACCTAAAACCACCGCAGAACCCCAGACGGCGGGAGGCGGCGGTTTTTTGCTGGAGCCGCAGCATAATGTGATGGAGATGGGGGGCGATTTCGCTAACAACCCGGCGGCGGAGCAGTTCATCGATAAAATGGTGAGCAAGCATGGCTTCGACAGACAGCAACTGCATGAGATCCTCTCGCAGGCGAAACGCCTGGATTACGTCCTGCGCCTGATGGACCGCCAGGCGCCGAGCGGACTGCCGCCGTCAGGGCCTAACGGCGCCTGGCTGCGTTACAAAAAACAGTTTATTACTCCGGATAACGTGCAGAACGGTGTCGTATTCTGGAACCAGTATCAGGATGCGCTGAACCGCGCCTGGCAGGTGTACGGCGTGCCGCCGGAAATTATTGTCGGGATTATTGGCGTAGAAACCCGCTGGGGTCGCGTGATGGGCAAAACCCGCATTCTCGACGCCCTGGCGACGCTGTCGTTTAGCTACCCGCGTCGCGCCGACTATTTTTCTGGTGAGCTGGAAACCTTCCTGCTGATGGCGCGCAGCGAGCAAGATGATCCGTTAAACCTGAAAGGTTCTTTCGCCGGAGCAATGGGCTACGGTCAGTTTATGCCATCTTCTTATAAACAGTATGCGGTGGACTTCAATGGCGACGGGCACATTAACCTGTGGGATCCGGTGGACGCGATCGGCAGCGTGGCGAACTATTTCAAACAGCACGGCTGGGTGAGCGGCGATCAGGTTGCGGTACAGGCGCTGGGTCAGGCGCCGGGCCTGGAGAATGGCTTCAAAACCAACTACAGCATTTCGCAGCTTACGGCGGCAGGCTTGACGCCGACGCAACCGCTGGGCAACCATCAGCAGGCCAGCCTGCTGCGTCTGGATATCGGTACCGGTTACCAGTACTGGTATGGTCTGCCGAACTTCTACACCATTACCCGCTATAACCACAGTACCCACTACGCGATGGCCGTCTGGCAGCTCGGTCTGGCCGTTTCTCAGGCCCGCGGACAGTAACTTTTCCCCGATACTCCCCTCGTCATGAGGGGAGTTCCGTTACATTTTGCAGCATTTCCCGCCGTTGACGCTGATTTACATTTTTCCGTCAATCTAATATTGTTACGTTATAACATATTGATTGGGTAAGACTGTGACTTCTCTTTTTATGACATCCGCAGCGGTACGCGCAGGAATCGCCTGTGTGCTGCTGGCGCTCCTGTGGCTGGCGACCTGGTGGGCGGTAACCCTGCCATGATTGAACTCGATCATCTGGTAGCCGGTTACGAAGAGCTGGCTATTACGCCGGCCCTCAGCGGCGTAATAGCGACAGGCAGTATGACGGCCATTGTCGGCCTGAACGGCTGCGGTAAATCAACGCTGTTGAAAACGCTGGCCGGCTTTATTCCTCCGGTCAGCGGCAGGTTGCGCTGGACGGTATCGCGTCCGGTGATTGGCTGGCTGGCGCAGCGCCATGCCCTCGAATCGCAGTTTCCGCTGACGGTACAGGACGTGGTGAGTCAGGGCGCCTGGCCGCATGTCTCTTTGCTGGGGGGGATCCGTAGCGAGTTCCGGCGGCGTATCGGCGCCGCGCTGGAGCGCGTGGGGCTGACATCGATGGCGAAAACGCCGATTGAGGCGCTCTCCGGCGGGCAGTTCCAGCGAATGCTGTTTGCCAGAGTCATCGTGCAACAGGCGCCGCTGGTTATGCTGGATGAACCCTTTACCGGCATTGATGAAGCTACCAGCCGCGAGCTGATGGGGCTGATCCTTGAGATGCATCAGCAGGGGCAGACGGTACTGGCGGTGTTGCATGATAACCAGCGCGTCGCTGAATACTTCCCGGAAACGCTGCTGCTGGAACCGCAGCGCGCCCGCTGGGGTAATACGGACGACGTGCTGCCCGCTTTCGGCTCTGCGAGGCTGGCATGATCTGGCATACCTTTTTCCAGCCCTTCATTGAATTCGGCTTTATGCGCCGCGCGCTGCTGGTGTGCCTCGCGCTCTCTCTGAGCACGACCATGCTTGGCGTCTTCTTACTGCTGCGACGCATGAGTCTGATGGGCGATGCGCTGTCGCACGCCATTTTACCCGGCGTGGCGGTGGGCTACCTGGTGAGCGGCATGTCGCTGCTGGCCATGACTATCGGCGGTTTTATCGCCGGAATTGCCGTGGCGCTGGTGGCGGGCTGGGTCAGCCGACGCACGCCGCTGAAAGAGGATGCCAGCTTTGCCGGGTTTTACCTCGGGTCGCTGGCGCTGGGAGTGACGCTGGTGTCGCTTCGCGGCTCCAGCGTTGATCTGCTGCATCTGCTGTTTGGCTCGATTCTGGCGGTGGATAACGACGCGGCGCTGTTTGTCAGCGGGGTCGCCAGCCTGACGCTGCTCTGCATCGCGCTGCTTTATCGTGGGTTGGTTAGCGAAGCCTTTGATAGCGCCTGGCTGCAGGTGAACCATCCGCGGCTCCCGGCCCTGCTGCACGGTCTGTTCCTGGCGCTGCTGGTGCTCAATCTGGTCGCTGGATTCCAGGTGCTGGGGACGCTGATGGCGGTTGGCGTGATGATGCTGCCGGCGGTAGCGGCGTGCTGCTGGGCGCGAACCTTGCCCGGTACCTTGCTGCTGGCGGCGCTGATGGGCGGCTTTTGCGCCTGGATGGGGTTAAGCCTGTCGTGGACGGCGAATTTACCGGCCGGGCCGTCCATCGTGTTGACCGCCAGCGGGCTCTTTTTTATTTCGGTGTTCTTTGGCACGCGCAGCCGACTGGTCGTCAGCTGGCGTAAATTAATGGGGTAAGGAAATATGATGAAACGTACCGCAGTCATTCTGGCGCTGGCGCTAGGCCTCGCAACGCAGGGTGCGATGGCGAAAACGCTCAACGTGGTGAGTAGTTTTTCCGTGCTGGGCGATATGGTGCAGCAGGTGGGGGGCGAACATGTCCATGTTGATACGCTGGTGGGACCGGACGGCGATCCGCATACCTTTGAACCTTCACCGCAGGATAGCGCCTTGCTGAGCAAAGCCGATGTGGTGGTGGTTAATGGTCTGGGACTGGAAGGCTGGGTCGACAGATTAATCAAAGCTTCGGGTTTTAAAGGCGAACTGGTGGTGGCGTCTACCGGCGTAAAAACGCACACGCTCAATGAGGAGGGGAAAACGGTTACCGATCCTCATGCGTGGAACAGCGCCGCTAACGGCGCGCTTTACGCGCAAAATATTCTCAACGGCCTGATCAAAGCCGATCCGCAGGATAAGGCTGCGCTGGAGACATCCGGGCAACGCTATATCGGCCAACTGACTGAAATCGACGGTTGGGCAAAAAAACAGTTTACGGCAATTCCGCTGGCAAAACGCAAAGTGCTCACCAGCCATGATGCGTTTGGCTACTTTGGCCGCGCCTATGGCGTGACCTTCCTGGCACCACAGGGGCTGTCGTCAGAAAGCGAAGCCAGCGCGGCGCAGGTGGCGGCGTTGATTCAACAAATTAAAGCCGACGGCGTCCATACCTGGTTTATGGAAAACCAGCTCGATCCGCGTCTGGTGAAACAAATTGCGGCCGCTACTGGCGCGCAGCCGGGGGGAGAGCTCTATCCGGAAGCGCTCTCGAAACCCGGCGGCGTGGCGGATAGCTACGTGAAAATGTTACGTCATAACGTCGAACTGATCGCCGCCAGTATGAAGTAACCCGCGCGTTGACGGTCCCGACGTCGTCGGGGCCGCTCATTTTCGGAAGCCCCCTCGTAAATTCATGACCTCATCCCCATATCTGTGCTGAAAGTGCTATCTTTGATGGCCTCTTTATCTGGCTTAAACGGGGCGATAATGACAGATTCTGAATTAAAGCAACTGAGTGAGCAGGTCGGGCTGGCATTAAAAGCTCGCGGTGCGACGGTGACCACGGCGGAGTCCTGTACCGGCGGTTGGGTCGCGAAAGTGCTCACCGACATCGCCGGCAGTTCAGCGTGGTTTGAACGAGGGTTCGTGACCTACAGCAATGAAGCCAAATCGCAGATGATCGGCGTCAGCGAGGTCACGCTCCTCGGCCATGGCGCGGTAAGCGAGCCGGTGGTAGTTGAGATGGCCGTTGGCGCGCTGCGTGCGGCGCGTGCCACCTATGCTATTTCGGTAAGCGGCATCGCCGGGCCGGATGGTGGCAGTGCGGAAAAACCTGTCGGAACGGTGTGGTTTGGCGTGGCCTGCGCGAACGGGCAGGGCGTTACCCGGCGTGAATGTTTTGCCGGAGACCGGGAGGCGGTGCGTCGTCAGGCAACGGCTTATGCGCTAAATCTCCTCTGGCAACAATTTCTACAAAATACTTGATACTGTATGACTATACAGTATAATTGCCTCAACAGAACAGAATTCACCACCCGGTTTCACCCGGCATGACAGGAGTAAAAATGGCTATCGACGAAAACAAACAGAAAGCGTTGGCGGCAGCACTGGGCCAGATTGAAAAACAGTTCGGCAAAGGCTCCATCATGCGCCTGGGTGAAGACCGTTCCATGGATGTGGAAACTATCTCCACCGGTTCGCTTTCACTGGATATCGCCCTGGGCGCCGGCGGTTTGCCGATGGGCCGTATCGTCGAAATCTACGGGCCTGAATCGTCCGGTAAAACGACACTGACCCTGCAGGTTATCGCCGCCGCGCAGCGTGAAGGTAAAACCTGTGCATTTATCGATGCAGAGCACGCGCTGGATCCTGTTTATGCGCGTAAGCTGGGCGTCGACATCGACAACCTGCTGTGCTCTCAGCCGGACACCGGCGAACAGGCGCTGGAAATCTGTGACGCGCTGGCGCGTTCTGGCGCCGTAGACGTTATCGTTGTCGACTCCGTGGCGGCGCTGACGCCGAAAGCGGAAATCGAAGGCGAAATCGGCGACTCTCACATGGGCCTCGCGGCGCGTATGATGAGTCAGGCGATGCGTAAGCTGGCCGGTAACCTGAAGCAGTCCAATACGCTGCTGATCTTCATCAACCAGATTCGTATGAAAATTGGCGTGATGTTCGGTAACCCGGAAACCACCACCGGTGGTAACGCGCTGAAATTCTACGCCTCTGTGCGTCTCGATATCCGTCGTATCGGTGCGGTAAAAGATGGCGATAACGTCATCGGCAGCGAAACTCGCGTCAAAGTCGTGAAAAACAAAATCGCCGCGCCGTTCAAACAGGCTGAGTTCCAGATTCTTTACGGCGAAGGTATCAACTTCTATGGCGAGCTGGTTGACCTGGGCGTGAAAGAGAAGCTGATCGAGAAAGCGGGTGCATGGTACAGCTACAACGGCGATAAGATCGGCCAGGGTAAAGCAAATGCTATCTCGTGGCTGAAAGATAACCCGGCGGCGGCAAAAGAGATTGAGAAAAAAGTGCGTGAGCTGCTGCTGAGTAACCAGGACTCCACACCGGACTTCGTGGTTGACGGTAACGGCGCGGGTGCAGAAGAAACCCACGAAGATTTCTGATAATCTCATTAAAAGATAACGAAGGGCTGCGGATGCAGCCCTTTTGCTTTTTGATTGTCGAGGTGCCCGTGACTGAACCTTCATCCCGCCGTTCCGGCTATGCCCGCCTGCTGGACCGCGCAATCCGCATCCTGGCGATGCGCGACCATAGCGAACAGGAGCTGCGGCGTAAACTCGCTGCTCCGGTACTGGGCAAAAATGGCCCGGAGACGCTGGACGTCACGCCGGAAGAGGTAGACACCGTTGTCGCCTGGTGCATTGAGAACCGTTACCTGGACGACGGTCGCTTTGTTCGCCAGTTTATTGGCAGCCGTAGCCGCAAAGGATATGGCCCGGCGCGTATCCGCCAGGAGCTCAATCAGAAAGGTATTCCCCGCGACGTCAGCGAAAGCGCGATGCGCGAGTGTGATATTGACTGGGCCGCGCTGGCGAAAGAGCAGGCGCAGCGCAAATATGGCGAACCGCTCCCGACGGCATTTGCTGATAAAGTCAAAATCCAGCGGTTTTTGCTGTACCGTGGCTACCTGATGGAAGATATTCAGGAAATCTGGCGAAATTTTGCAGATTGACCCATCGGGTATTTTACTTCCCAGTAAAGAAAACTTATCTTATTCCCACTTTATTCCGTCCGGTCGCTGGCTGTTAACAGGCAATCAGCGCCCACGACGATTATTCCTTATACACAAAATCATTCGCGCTGCGTCAAGGCAGCAGGGGAGTGAGTCACCTGGATCGTACAGAGGTACGTGGCCGAGGTGAACGAGCGCAGCCCGCGTAGAGGCAGCGTGAAAGGTGAAGTGTATAGCTTGATTTCAGGATAATTATGAGCAAGAGCACTGCTGAGATCCGTCAGGCGTTTCTCGATTTTTTCCATAGCAAGGGACACCAGGTCGTTGCGAGCAGCTCCCTGGTGCCGCACAACGACCCGACCCTGCTGTTTACCAACGCCGGGATGAACCAGTTCAAGGATGTTTTCCTGGGTCTCGACAAACGCCATTATTCTCGCGCGACGACCGCGCAGCGTTGCGTTCGTGCGGGTGGTAAACACAACGATCTGGAAAACGTCGGTTACACCGCGCGTCACCATACCTTCTTTGAAATGCTGGGTAACTTCAGCTTCGGCGATTACTTCAAGCAGGATGCCATCAAATACGCATGGGAACTGCTGACCGGGGAAAACTGGTTCGCGCTGCCGAAAGATAAACTGTGGGTTACCGTCTACGAAACCGATGACGAAGCCTTCGATATCTGGGCGAATGAGGTCGGCGTTCCACGTGAGCGTATTATCCGCATTGGCGATAATAAAGGCGCGGCGTTCGCTTCTGACAACTTCTGGCAGATGGGCGATACCGGTCCGTGCGGTCCGTGTACCGAAATCTTCTTCGACCATGGCGACCACATCTGGGGCGGTCCTCCGGGAAGCCCGGAAGAAGATGGCGATCGCTACATTGAGATCTGGAACATCGTCTTCATGCAGTTTAACCGTCAGGCCGACGGCACCATGGAGCCGCTGCCGAAGCCATCCGTCGACACCGGTATGGGCCTGGAGCGTATTGCTGCCGTTCTGCAGCACGTCAACTCCAACTATGATATCGACCTGTTCCGCACTCTGATTGAGAACGTCGCGAAAGTCACCGGCGCAACCGACCTGACGAACAAATCGCTGCGCGTTATCGCTGACCATATTCGTTCCTGCGCATTCCTGATTGCCGATGGCGTCATCCCGTCGAATGAAAACCGTGGCTACGTGCTGCGTCGTATCATTCGTCGTGCCGTGCGTCATGGCAACATGCTGGGCGCGAAAGAGACCTTCTTCTGGAAACTGGTTGCTCCGCTGATTGAGGTGATGGGCGCCGCCGGTGAAGAGCTGAAGCAGCAGCAGGCTCAGGTTGAGCATGTGCTGAAAACCGAAGAAGAGCAGTTCGCGCGTACGCTGGAGCGCGGTCTGGCGCTGCTGGATGAAGAGCTGAGCAAGCTGAAGGGCGACACGCTGGATGGCGAAACCGCTTTCCGCCTGTACGATACCTATGGTTTCCCGGTTGACCTGACCGCTGACGTTTGCCGCGAGCGCAATATTAAAGTCGACGAAGCCGGCTTTGAAGCCGCAATGGAAGAGCAGCGTCGTCGTGCGCGCGAGTCCAGCGGCTTTGGCGCAGACTACAATGCGATGATTCGCGTTGACGGCGCTTCTGAATTTAAAGGCTATGACCACCTGGAACTGAACGCGAAAGTGACCGCGCTGTTCATCGACGGCAAAGCCGTTGATAGCGTAACGGCGGGCCAGGAAGCGGTTGTCATTCTGGATCAAACGCCGTTCTACGCAGAATCCGGTGGCCAGGTGGGCGATAAAGGCGAACTGAAAGGCGCTGGCTTCTCCTTCGCGGTCAACGATACGCAGAAATACGGCCAGGCCATTGGTCATATCGGTAAACTGACCCATGGCGCGCTGAAAGTGGGCGATGCGCTGGAGGCTGATGTCGATCGGGCTCGCCGTCAGCGTATTCGTCTGAACCACTCGGCGACTCACCTGATGCATGCGGCATTACGTCAGGTTCTGGGTACGCATGTGGCGCAGAAGGGCTCGCTGGTGAATGACAAAGCGCTGCGCTTTGACTTTTCTCACTTCGAAGCCATGAAGCCGGAAGAGATTCGCGCGGTGGAAGATCTGGTCAACGCGCAGATCCGTCGCAACCTGCCGGTTGAAACCAACATTATGGATATCGATGCGGCACGAGAGTCCGGCGCGATGGCGCTGTTCGGCGAGAAATATGACGATCGCGTTCGCGTACTGAGCATGGGCGATTTCTCCACCGAGCTGTGCGGCGGTACTCACGCCTCACGTACCGGTGATATTGGCCTGTTCCGTATTACCTCTGAATCCGGTACCGCTGCCGGCGTTCGCCGTATTGAGGCGGTGACTGGCGAAGGCGCAATTGCGTATCTGCACGCGCAGAGCGATCTGCTGGGCGATATTGCACAGTTGCTGAAGGGCGACAGCCATAACCTTGGCGATAAAGTGCGTGCCGCGCTGGAACGTACTCGCCTACTGGAAAAAGAGCTGCAGCAGCTGAAAGAGCAGGCTGCGGCGCAGGAGAGCGCAAACCTCTCCAGCAAAGCAGAAGAGATTAACGGCGTCAAATTGCTGGTCAGCGAGCTGGCCGGCGTTGAACCGAAAATGCTGCGTACCATGGTTGATGACCTGAAAAACCAACTGGGTTCTACGGTCGTTGTGTTAGCCACGGTGGCGGATGGTAAGGTTTCTCTGATTGCCGGTGTGTCTAAGGATGTGACAGATCGCGTGAAAGCAGGGGAGCTGGTTGGTATGGTCGCCCAGCAGGTGGGTGGCAAAGGGGGCGGTCGTCCGGATATGGCTCAGGCCGGCGGTACCGATGCGTCTGCTCTCCCTGCAGCGTTAGCCAGTGTGAAAGGCTGGGTCAGCGCAAAACTGTAATAACTATAAATGCATAGCTACCGTTATCCTCGGATAACGGTAGCTTGCGAGAGAAGCACTGATAACGATAAAGTCGGGTTGAAGTTGTGTATATCGGCTAAACTTAGGTTTAACAGAATGTGATGCCGTGACTGCTTACACCGTAAGGTGTTTGTCATCGCTTACTTTTTGGCGTTATATGATGGATAATGCCGGGATACGAGAGACCCGACTCTTTTAATCTTTCAAGGAGCAAAGAATGCTGATTCTGACTCGTCGAGTTGGTGAGACCCTCATGATTGGAGATGAGGTCACTGTGACAGTTTTAGGGGTTAAGGGTAACCAGGTACGTATTGGCGTTAATGCCCCTAAAGAAGTCTCCGTGCATCGTGAAGAGATCTACCAGCGTATCCAGGCTGAAAAATCCCAGCAGTCCAGTTACTAAGGTTTTCGCGCCTCGCGATTCCGTGAGGCGCACCCCCCCAGCTCCCGTTTTTCTTTCTGACTTTTCTTCTTCTGCTACCTTGTTTTTTGTTTATAGCCCATCGTTCGCAACATTTATCTTTTGCCTGCCGCTGGCCGAAACCCCTGAATTCCTGTTGATAAAACACTCTTTTTGCCGTTTTTGCAGGCTAATTGCGCGGTAAGTGTGCAAACGGAAAAAGGTCTCGAAAAATTGTTTGACTTATAAGTACCAGAAAGTAATATGTGCGCCATCGCAGCGACGAAGAGCAGAAACAAGTTCTTCGAAGCACTCGTAAGAGGCGTGTGGTGAGGTGGCCGAGAGGCTGAAGGCGCTCCCCTGCTAAGGGAGTATGCGGTCAAAAGCTGCATCCGGGGTTCGAATCCCCGCCTCACCGCCATTTTGCATCCGTAGCTCAGCTGGATAGAGTACTCGGCTACGAACCGAGCGGTCGGAGGTTCGAATCCTCCCGGATGCACCATATTTTTCCATTTCTTCAGCGATGAAGGGGTGGTTGAGGTAGCGGTAATAACCGCAAGCACCAGGAAGGATAACGTTGCATTAGCAACGGCCCGTAGGGCGAGGCGAAAGCCGAGTCATCCTCCCGGATGCACCATCTTACTCAGTGTGGCAAGTGTTAGATGTGACACTGACGCGTAGTAAAGCAGTTCTCCCTGATGCATCCGTAGCTCAGCTGGATAGAGTACTCGGCTACGAACCGAGCGGTCGGAGGTTCGAATCCTCCCGGATGCACCATCTTCTCCGAAATGACAGCCGAACTGTTGTTTCACGGTCTGCGAGATAATCGTCAGTACCAGCGAAGATAATTAGTAAAGCAGTTCTCCCTGATGCATCCGTAGCTCAGCTGGATAGAGTACTCGGCTACGAACCGAGCGGTCGGAGGTTCGAATCCTCCCGGATGCACCATCTTCTCCGAAATGACAGCGGAACTGTTGTTTCACGGTCTGCGAGATAATCGCCAGTACCAGGGAGGATAACGTTGCGTAAGCAACGGCCCGTAGGGCGAGCGAAGTGAGTCATCCTCCCGGATGCACCATCTTCTCCGAAATGACAGCCGAACTGTTGTTTCACGGTCTACGAGATAATCGTCAGTACCAGGGAAGATAATGTAGTAAAGCAGTTCTCCCTGATGCATCCGTAGCTCAGCTGGATAGAGTACTCGGCTACGAACCGAGCGGTCGGAGGTTCGAATCCTCCCGGATGCACCATCTTCTCCAGATTCACATCAACTTTGTCGCTTCATGGTCTGCGAAATTATCGCCAGCACCAGGGAGGATAACGTTGCGTAAGCAACGGCCCGTAGGGCGAGTAAAACGAGTCATCCTCCCGGATGCACCATCTTCTTCAGATCCTCCTTTTTCGTAAAACCCCAAACCCCAAACCCCAAACCCCAAACCCCAAACCCCAAACCCCAAACCCCAAACCATTTATCCGTTCCTTGTCTGCCTTTTCTGGCAAAAGCTGCTTAGACCATTCCGGCGGCGGCTCTCTTTCAACGCCGCTTAGTGAACTTTTTTTATTGGCAAGTGACTCTTTCCACTATAATTTACCCGTATGTATCGATCTGATTTGGGTGAGATGAGTGCAAGGAGAGAAATCCATGAAATGGTTCAAAGCAATACCTGCGTTTTGTGCGACGCTTCTGGTAGCCGTATCGTTAGCTGGCTGTGCGGGATCGCCCACAAAGGAAAGTACCGGTGGCTATATTGATGATACCGTCGTCACCACGAAGGTTAAAACGGCGCTGTTTAACGAAAAAGACATTAAGTCTTCTGAAATTAGCGTACAGACCTTTAAAGGACGTGTTCAGCTGAGTGGTTTTGTCTCATCAGCGAAGGATGCCAGCCGCGCGGTAGAAGTCACCCGCAGAGTGCAGGGCGTTCGTTTGGTTGAGAATGATTTAAAAATCAAATAAATCACGATGTGAGTCATATAAAGGCGCCCCGAAGGCGCCTTTATTGCCTGAGGCGCTGGCCGCGACAACATGCGCCTTTTGCGATAAAGTAACGTTTTCTTACCCGGTTTGTGAGAACACGATGTACGAACGTTACGCAGGACTGATCTTTGATATGGATGGCACCATCCTTGATACCGAACCGACGCATCGTAAGGCGTGGCACGAGGTTCTGGGTCGATACGGAATGCGTTTCGACGAGCAGGCGATGGTCGCGCTCAATGGTTCTCCGACCTGGCGTATAGCCCAGGCGATTATCGAACTGAATCACGCTGATTTAGATCCCCACCGCCTGGCGGAGGAAAAAACCGTGGCCGTGAAGGCCATGCTGCTGGATAGCGTGCGTCCCTTACCGCTGATAGAGGTGGTGAAGGCATGGCACGGGCGCCGTCCGATGTCGGTCGGTACCGGCAGCGAAAGCGCGGTAGCTGAGGCGCTGTTGGCGCACCTCGGCCTGCGTCATTACTTTGCGGCGGTGATTGCCGCCGATCATGTCCAGAATCATAAACCCGCGCCCGATACCTTTCTGCTTTGCGCGGAGCGCATGGGTGTCGCGCCGGAAACATGCGTCGTTTTTGAAGATGCTGATTTTGGTCTGCAGGCGGCGAAGCGTGCGGGGATGGATGCCGTGGACGTGCGCTTGTTGTGAGCGACGCACTGTCGCTGATCTCGCTGTTTGCCAGTAGTTTTTTGAGCGCCACCTTACTTCCCGGCAATTCGGAAGTTGTGCTGGTTGCTATGCTACTTACGGGGGCAAGCCAACCGTGGGCCCTGGTATTAATAGCAACAATCGGCAATAGCCTTGGAGGGGTAACTAACGTTATTCTGGGGCGCCTGTTTCCGCTGCGCAAAACATCGCGCTGGCAGGAAAAAGCAACCGGCTGGTTAAAGCGCTACGGCGCGGTCACATTATTATTAAGCTGGGCGCCGGTTATCGGCGATTTACTGTGTCTGCTGGCGGGATGGATGCGCATCTCCTGGGGGCCGGTACTTTTTTTCTTATGCCTTGGCAAAGCGTTACGCTATATCGTCATTGCGGTGGTAACGCTTCAGGGCATGACGTGGTGGCACTAATTGTGGAACTAAGACTATCCCGGCAGGCCGTGTTAGCGGTTATTTTGCACCTGGGCTGTGCCCGAAATCCGCACGTACTGCCAGTGCGCTCCGGTTTTCGTGCGCGGAACCGGCAACAGTAACGTCTTCTGGGATAACCTGTATGGTCACCATTACAATTATGCTTATTCAAACGATTTCGACAGGCGGGAGGTCAAATTGATCCCGGATGTATCACAGGCGCTGGCCTGGCTGGAAAAAAATCCACAGGCTCTTCAGGGTATCCAACGTGGTCTTGAGCGTGAAACGCTGCGCGTCAATGCCGATGGTTCACTGGCGACGACCGGTCACCCTCAGGCCCTTGGCTCGGCGCTGACCCATAAATGGATTACTACCGACTTTGCTGAAGCGCTGCTGGAGTTTATTACGCCGGTTGATGGCGACATTCAGCATATGCTCACCATTATGCGCGATGTTCATCGCTATACCGCTCGCCAGCTGGGCGATGAGCGGATGTGGCCACTGAGCATGCCTTGCTACATTGCTCCTGGTCAGGACATCGAACTGGCGCAGTATGGCACCTCGAATATTGGCCGTCTGAAAACGCTGTACCGCGAGGGGTTGAAGAACCGCTATGGCGCGCTGATGCAAACTATCTCCGGCGTGCACTATAACTTCTCGCTGCCGATGGCTTTCTGGCAGGCGAAGTGCGGCGTTGACGATGCGGAGAGCGGCAAAGAGGCGATTTCCGCCGGCTATTTCCGTTCAATTCGTAACTATTACCGCTTTGGCTGGGTGATCCCATACCTGTTCGGCGCCTCCCCGGCCATCTGTTCTTCGTTCCTGCAGGGCAAACCGACGACGCTGCCGTTTGAGAAAGCGGAAAATGGCATGTACTACCTGCCTTATGCGACCTCGCTGCGCCTGAGCGATCTGGGTTATACCAATAAGTCGCAAAGCAATCTCGGGATTACGTTTAACGATCTCCACGAGTATGTGGCAGGATTGAAGCGGGCGATTAAAACGCCGTCGGAAGAGTATGCCCGGATTGGCCTCGAGAAAGACGGCAAGCATCTGCAAATCAACAGCAATATTCTGCAGATTGAGAACGAACTCTACGCGCCAATTCGGCCGAAGCGTGTGACCCGCAGCGGTGAGACCCCTTCCGATGCGCTGCTGCGCGGCGGTATTGAATATATCGAAGTCCGCTCGCTGGATATCAACCCGTTCTCGCCGATTGGCGTTGACGAGCAGCAGGTCCGTTTCCTCGACCTGTTTATGGTCTGGTGCGTGCTGGCCGATGCGCCGGAAATGAGCAGCGATGAGCTGCTGTGCACGCGCACCAACTGGAATCGCGTGATTCTGGAAGGCCGTAAGCCGGGTCTGACGCTGGGTATCGGCTGCGAAAGCGCGCAGTTCCCGCTGGCTAAAGTGGGTAAAGATCTGTTCCGTGATTTGCGTCGCGTGGCGCAGACGTTAGATAGCATCCACGGTGGCGAAGCCTACCAGCAGGTGTGTGACGAGCTGGTTGCCAGCTTCGACGATCCGGAATTAACTTTCTCAGCCCGCATTCTGCGTTCTATGCTTGAAGAAGGGATTGGCGGCACCGGTAGGGAGCTGGCCGATCAATATCGTACGATGCTGCGGGAAGAGCCGCTGGAAATTTTACGTGAAGACGATTTTATCGCTGAACGTGAAGCTTCAGTGAAGCGCCAGCAGAAGGTGGAAGCGGAAGATAGCGAGCCGTTTGAAGCCCTGTTAGCAAGACACGCGTAGCAAAAAGCGGTACAAAAGAAAAAGGCCACATCAATGTGGCCAAACTTTCATCTCTGATTCAGGGATGATGATGATAATAAATGCGCGTCTTTCATATACTCAGACTCGCGGGTGTAAGAAGAGTTCATTTTATTTTAAAAAAAATCACTATCGGAGGTGAAGAATGCCGTTGTTAGATAGTTTCACAGTCGACCATACCCGCATGGAAGCACCGGCGGTGCGCGTTGCGAAGAAAATGAACACGCCGCACGGCGATGAAATTACCGTTTTCGATCTGCGTTTTTGCGTACCAAACCAGGAAGTGATGCCGGAAAGAGGGATCCATACTCTTGAGCACCTGTTCGCGGGCTTTATGCGCGACCACCTGAACGGCAATGGTGTGGAAATTATCGACATCTCTCCGATGGGCTGCCGTACGGGCTTCTATATGAGCCTGATTGGTACGCCGGATGAGCAGCGCGTAGCCGACGCCTGGAAAGCGGCGATGGCCGATGTGCTGAAAGTGAAAGATCAGAAGCAGATCCCGGAACTGAACGTCTACCAGTGCGGTACCTATACCATGCACTCGCTGGAAGAAGCTCAGGAGATCGCACGCCATATCATCGAGCGCGATGTGCGCATCAACAGCAACGATGAGCTGGCCCTGCCGAAAGAAACCCTGCAAGAACTGCACATTTAGTTCTGCTTGTCGGTCCGGCGATTTCCGCCGGGCCGCTCTTCCTGCGCCGCTATGTCGACGACCTTAACCTTCTCGTTTCAATACCGCGCCCTGGTGCCGTTTGCCCATGATTACGCTCACGGTGATAGCGAACCGTGGCATCAGCATGACTGCGCCCAGCTGCTGCATATCCTCAGCGGCGTGGTGCGGGTTGATACGCCGGTGGGCTACTGGGTCGTCCCGCCCGGACGCGGCGTCTGGCTGCCGGCAGGTACGCCCCACGCGCTGCGTATCACCGGGCAGGTCGCGGCCCGCACGCTGTTTATCGATCCGCTCGCCCGGGCCGATCTACCGTCCTCGTGCCAGATCGTGCAGATCACGCCGCTGCTGCGTGAGCTGATCGTCTCCTCGCTGGCTCTGGCGGAGCGCTATGAACCCGGCAGTCGCGACGAGCGCATTTATGAACTCATTCTCGATGAGATTCGCGGTATGACGGTGCTGCCGTTTGGCCTGCTGGAGCCCCGGAGCGAGGCGCTGCGCCGTTTATGTCACAAGGTGCGGGAAATGCCAGGGGAAGTCTGGAGCAGCCAGCAGGCGGCGAAAGAGAGCAATATGAGCGAACGCACGCTCAACCGCCATTTCCAGCAGCAGACCACGCTCACCTGGAGTGAATGGGTGCGCCGGGCGAAGCTGATGGAAGCGCTGGTTCGCCTGGCGCAGGGACAATCGGTGCTGCGGGTGGCGCTGGATTTGGGCTATGGCAGCCATAGCGCTTTCAGCGCGATGTTTCGTCGGGTGATGGGCGTCGCCCCCAGCGATTACTTCCGTCCGCCGGCTTGAGCATCTGCGCCGACCGCATGACACAGCGCCTGCAATGAGGCGCGCGCCACATCATTATCGATTCCAACGCCCCAGCGGCTGTCGCCATTGGGGAAAATACAGCGAATATAGGCCACTGAGCGGCTGTCGCTGCGTTCACCGAGCGTATGCTCGTGATAGTCCTTAATGACGAACGCTTGCTTCAGCAGCGCGCTGAGGCCGCTGGCGGCCGCGGAGAGCAGGCCATTACCGTGAGCCTGAAGACGACGCGTCTCACCGTTGACCCGTAGCGTCCCCTGCAACGCAAGCTGGCCGTCCTGTCGGCTGTCGGTTTTATACTCCAGCAGCGCCAGCGGCGGTTGCGCAACCAGCCCGTAACGGGAACGGAACAGCTGCCAGAGGGCATTCTGCGTCATCTCTTTGCCATGTGTATCGGTCTCTCGCTGAACGTGCAGGCTGAAATCTTGCTGCAGCGCACGGGGCAGCTTCAATCCGTGATTCTGTTCGATTAACCAGGCGCTGCCGCTCTTACCGGACTGGCTGTTGACGCGGATAACCGCTTCATAGCTACAGCCGATGTCCTGCGGGTCGACAGGCAGGTAGGGCATCTCCCAGCGATCGCCGGGCTGACGGGCATCGAATCCCTTCTTAATGGCATCCTGATGAGAACCGGAAAAGGCGGTGTAGGCGAGGCTGCCGGCCCACGGATGGCGGGGGTGAACCGGCAGCTGATTGCAATTCTCCACCACTTCGACTACCCGTTTCATCTCCGGGAAGCTGAGCCGCGGCGTAATCCCCTGGCTGTAGAGATTCATGGCCAGGGTGACCAGACAGACGTTGCCGGTACGCTCGCCGTTACCGAACAGACAGCCTTCTACGCGGTCGGCGCCGGCCATCACCGCCAGCTCCGCGCTGGCAACGCCGGTCCCCCGGTCATTATGCGGATGAACGCTGATGCAGACATCGGCCCGGCGGGAGAAATGGCGGCAGAAAAACTCAATCTGGTCAGCGTAAACGTTCGGGGTACTGACCTCGACGGTGGCGGGCAGGTTGATAATCATCGGTCGTTGTGCGCAGGGCTGCCAGATATCCGCTACCGCCTCGCAGATAGCCAGGGCAAATTCCGGCTCGGTAAAGCAGAAGGTTTCCGGGGAGTATTCATACTGCCAGCGGGTCTGCGGCTGCTCTTCGCACTGCTGGCGAATCAAGCGAGTGGCGCGGGTGGCCAGCTCAATGACCTGTGATTTATCCATCCCGAAAACCAGCTTGCGGAACAGCGGAGCGGTGGCGTTGTACAGATGGACGGTGGCGCAATGGGCGCCGCGCAGCGATTCAAAGGTCCGCAGGATAAGATCTTCTCGCGCCTGGGTCAGCACCTGGATGGTGACATCTTCTGGAATGCGCCGTTCCTCAATCAGCTGACGGACGAAGTTGAAGTCGGTCTGCGATGCCGAGGGGAAGGCGACTTCAATCTCTTTAAATCCGCACTCCAGCAGAAGCTCCCAAAACTGCAGCTTACGTGCGCTGTCCATCGGTTCGGCTAGCGCCTGATTGCCGTCGCGCAGGTCGGTAGAGAGCCAGCGCGGTGCGTGGGTTATCGGGTTGTCCGGCCAGCGGCGGTCGGGCAGGGAAATGGGCGGCCAGGGGCGATATTTTTCACCGGGATTTGTCAGCATAGTTCTCTCCTTGTGTCGGATCTTTATCCTGCCGAAGCGCAGAGCGGGCTGCTTTAGCAAACTGGACAGAAACTAGCGAGAACTGGACAAGGTTGGCGTAGAACCGGCAATAAAAAAGGGATCCGCAGATCCCTTCAGGTCAAACCTTAGTGCGCGCCGCCGCCGCCGCCCCCGGCGCTAAACGGCGGTCTGGCAAACCACACCAGCCCCAGCAGAAGGATAAATATCGCCGCCGAGAACCAGAAAATTTCGTTGGCGGAGATAATCAGCCCCTGGTTAGTTATCTGCTGCGCTATCCAGCCGGACGCCTGCTGTTGAGTCATCCCTAATCCCTGCAGCTGGTCATACATCTGCTGGGCGTTGGGATTATAGGGCGTCACCGACTCGGTGAGCTGCGCATGGTGCAGCGCCTCGCGGTTAGTCCACATGGTGGTGGTAATCGAGGTGCCTATTGACCCTGCCAGCGTACGGGTGAAGTTCGACAGGCTTGATGCCGCCGCCAGCCGTTCCGGCGGCAGGCCGGACAGGGTGATGGTGGTCAGCGGCATAAAGAAGCAGGCCACCGCAAAGCCCTGGATAAACTGCGGCCACGCCGAGGCGCCGAAGTCCATGCCAGGCTCGAAGGTCCAGGCGCGCCAGTAGAAGCACACTGCGTACATGATGAAGCTGAAGGTCACCAGCCGGCGCATATCGAGCTTATGGGCAAAGCGACCGATAATCGGCGACAGGATCACCGGAATAACCCCCACCGGCGCGGAAGCCAGACCGGCCCAGGTGGCGGTATAGCCGTAGACCTCCTGCAGCAGCTGCGGCAGCAGCACGATAGCGCCGAAGTAGAGCATATAGGCGAGGCTGATACACAGGCAGCCAATGGTGAAATTTCGCGACTTAAAGAGCGAGAGGTCGACGATGGGGTTGTCGTCGGTCAGCTCCCAGACGATCAGGAAACTGATGGCGATCACCGCCACGATTGTCAGCACGATAATCTCGTTGGAGGCGAACCAGTCCAGCTCTTTACCGCGGTCAAGCATCACCTGCAGGCTGCCGATACCGATCACCAACAGCGCCAGGCCAACGCCGTCAATCCGCCGCTGTTCGGTACGGGTTTCGCGGCTGCGCAGGGTTTGCAGCGTCATCACCACGACCGCAATGCCGATCGGCACGTTGATGAAGAAGATCCAGCCCCAGTGGTAGTTGTCGCTGATATAGCCGCCGAGAATAGGGCCACAAATCGGCGCGACGATCACCGTCATCGACCACAGCGCCAGCGCGATAGAGCGTTTGGCCGGCGGATAGTTGCTGAGCAGCAGACTTTGCGACAGCGGGATCAGCGGACCGGCGACGATCCCCTGAATCACGCGGAAGAAAATCAGCATCGTCAGGCTGTTGGACATCCCGCAGGCCCAGGAGGCGATGGCGAACGCCACCGTCGACCACAGGAACAGCTTCACTTCCCCGACGCGTTTTGCCAGCCAGCCGGTGATCGGAATTGAGATGGCATTCGCCACCCCGAAGGAGGTGATAACCCAGGTCCCCTGGCTCAACGATGAGCCAAGGTTCCCGGCAATGGTCGGAATGGCCACGTTGGCGATAGTGGAGTCCAGCACCTGCATGAAGGTCGCAAGCGACAGCGCAATGGTCATGATGACCAGCTGCGCGCCTTCCAGCGGTTTTTGCTGTTGCATTACGCTCACTCCGAATTATCCCGCGTTAGCCTGGATGATACCGTCGATCAGTTTGTTCACCGGCTCAAGGGCGATTTCACGGGCATTGCTTTCATAAACCGGAGATTTGCGCGTCTGGTTAGCCAGCATTTCGCCGTCGCGGTTGGTGGTGTTCACCTCAACCAGCGTTGAAAGCCCAATACGCAGCGGATGTTCAGCCAGCTGTTTGGCATCGAGCTCAATACGTACCGGCAGACGCTGGACCACTTTGATCCAGTTACCGGTGGCATTTTGTGCCGGCAGCAGTGAGAACGCGCTGCCGGTCCCCATATCCAGCCCGACGACCTTGCCGGTGTACTTCACATCATCGCCGTAAATATCACTGATGACGGTCGCTTCCTGGCCGATGCGCATATGCGCCAGCTGGGTCTCTTTAAAGTTGGCGTCGATCCACAGATTGGTGGCCGGCACCACCGCCATCAGCGGCGTGGTCGGGCTAATCTGGGCGCCGGGCTGCACGGCACGACGGGAAACGTAGCCGCTAATCGGGCTGACGATTTGCGTACGCTGCAGCGCAAGCCAGGCGTTACGGACATCCGTCGCCGCCTGCAGAACCGCCGGCTGTTGCTCCAGGCGGGTATTCAGCACGATAGCCTGGTTGGCGTTGAATTGCTGAATGGCGACATCCAGCTCGGCCTGGGCGCTGGCGACGGTATCACGAGCGTGCTGCAGCTCTTCGCGGCCAATCAGGTTGGCGGCGCCCAGCGGGATACGACGGTTGAGGTCGGTCTGTGCCTGAGAGAGCGCGGTTTTCTTGACGTCGATATTCGCCTGCAGCTGTTTGCTGTTGATCATCTGCTGACGCGTCTGGCGAACGCTGGCGGCCAGTTGGGTTTTCGCTTTTTCAAATGCCTGCTGGGCATCGGTCTGGTCAAGAGTGACCAGCGGATCGCCTTGCTGCACGAAATCGGTGTTGTCGGCCCAGACTTTCGTCACGCTGCCGGACACCTGCGCCATGATTTGCACCTGGTTCCCTGCCACGTAAGCGTCATCGGTTTCTTCATAATGACGCAGTACCAAAAACCAATAAATTCCGTATGCCACGGCAATAATAATAAAGAGCAATGTCAGTAGCAGAAGGGCGCCTTTGCGTTTGCCCTTCTTGCTGTCCGGTTGCTGCGGGGTTTGGCTCTCCGCATTTGCGCTCATGTTATTCTCCACGATCTTATTATTTCACATCGGCTGAGCCGACCTGTTTATCAGACAGGCCAGCAGATGATCTGCTGGCCTGTCTGTTTTTCCTTGTCAATCCAGAAAAAGTTTTGAGCAGTTCCCGCGCTTAGCGCAGCGACTCCGCCAGTACGCCATCCTCTTCCATCTGGTCAAGGCGGCTAAGCAGTTTGCGGGTGATGTGCTCGAGTTGGTCTTTCTCGCTGGTACTCAGGGAAGACCAGAGCTGATGCAGGCAGTTGTGCTGCGGCGGTAAAACTTCGCGTAAAAACTGATGACCTTTGTCGGTGAGTTGCAGATGCAGGCAGCGACGATCGTTGTCGCTTTCGCGACGCTCAATCCAGCCGCGTTTTTCCAGTTCATCGGCAATACGGGTTGCGTTGGTGCGTGACGATCCCAGCGCGCAGCTCAGCTCGGAGGGCTGAATGCTGTGGTTTTCCTGAGACTCCAGGGTGATCAGCGCCATAAATAATGTCTCGTTAATCCCCTGCGCTTTCAGCATCTTATTGCGGTTTTCCAGTAGCTTACCTTGCATGTGCATACAGAGGCGGGTGAGCAGAATCTCCTGGAAAGGGAAATCTTCGTGACGGCTGGCGCGGAACTTGAGCATTTGCTCAATGGGAGTAAACGAACTATCCATTTGGGTATGACCTCATTAATTACAGCCGATATAATAACTATTGTGACAAATAAATCAAATCAATTATTGACTAAAATTGATACTTTAAAAGTATAAAAAAGTGGTGATTTTCCATGCTATTCCATAGGCCAACGCGCTCAGCAGCGTGGGCATAATAATGCTGCGCGTCTTCCAGAACGCCAGTCCCAGCGCCGTGAATCCAACCAACGTAGGCAGCAGCCGTCTGGAATCGCTGAGGATTTCCGGCACGCTGGAGACGATCAGCAGGGCGCAGATAGAAGCGATGCCGATGGTATCGAGCAGCACGCTGAGCGGACCGCGACGCGTCGGGCGCGCGTTTCCTGCGCGCAGGCGCAGCGGCAGATAGCGAAACAGATAGTTCACGCAGCCGACCACTATCCCGATAATCAGCACGTTATTGTTCATCGGGCATCCCCTGAATGCTGGCCTGAATCAGCGCGGCCAGACAGCCGCAGACAATCCCGGCGAGGATGGCCGCTGGAATAGAGAACAGAATAATGCCGCCCAGCGCACCCGCCAGGGCGGCCGTCACGCTAAGAGACTGTTTACGCTGGAACGAGGCCAGTAAGAAGCTCATAAACAGCGCGGGTAGCATAAAGCTCAGCGCGGCCTCCACCGCCGGAAAATCGACCAGCAGGCCGCTACCGGAGTAGGCGCCGATCAGCGTGCCGAACACCCATGATATCCAGGAGGTGAAAGCGATGCCGAGCATCCAGTTTTCGCTCCAGCGGCGGTTGTCGCGAACCAGCCTGGCGGTGGCCGCCGCGAAAACTTCGTCGGTCAGACCAAAAGCCCAGAGCGCGGTTTTTCGTTTATCCAGCGCGCGATGAATGCGGCTACGGAGCGAAGGGCCGTACAGAACGTGACGCACATCCATCGCCATCACGGTGAGGGCCGCCACCCACAGCGAGCTGCCTGCGGCGAGCATCGCGGTGATGACGAACTGGCTGGCGCCGGCGTAGATGATGCAGGAAAAGAACAGGCCTTCCAGCGGCGTGAAGCCGAGTCGGGTGGCGTTCAGGCCAAAGGCGAAGGCTACGGGAAGGTAGCTAATCACAATCGGCAGACTGTCTTTAATCCCTTCAGACAGCGTGGCCTCACTGGCAGGGGCAGGTTTTTCCATAGCGCGTTATTTATTGATAATTCACGTGAATATCACATGATTGAACAGGTGAGGTTACCTTAGCAGAGAGCGGGGCGCTTTGACACCTTGTTAAGCGGTGCTCGCCGGGAGAACGGGACTGGCTGAAAGTTGCCCCGGCCGGCGCCGGGGCAACAGAGTGGCCAATCAGGCACCCGGACTGCACGTCGCTATCCGGGGCTGAGGGAAGGTTACTTCTGCGCGGCCAGCGCTTCTTTCACCCAGCCGTCAAACTGCTGCTGGTGGGCTTTGATCCAGCCATCAACGTGACCCTGAATATCCGCTTCTGAGGCGTGACCTTCATGCATCATGGCGTTTTCGGCGTTAATGTCGGCAATCGGCAGCTTCATGATGCTAAACAGTTTTGCCGCCGCCGGGTTTTTCTCAGCCCAGGCTTTGTTCGCTACGATGTGCATCGTGCTGACCGGGAAGCCATAGTTCGCGCCGTTCGCCAGTTTGGTATCGATATTTTTCTGCACGCCCGGCAGAGAGGAGAACGGAACCTGCAGCCAGACCACATCTTTGCCCGGCTTCAGCACGTCGCTGACCCAGTACGGCGTCCAGGTGTAGTAGATAACCGGCTTACCTTCTTTAAAGCGGGCAATGGTATCGGCCATCATCGCCGCATAATTCCCCTGGTTGTGCACCACCGTTTTGCTCAGGCCATAAGCATCAATCTGATGATTAATCACCGCTTCACAGCCCCAGCCCGGCGTACAGCCAGTGAGATCGGCTTTACCGTCGCCGTTGGTATCAAACAGTTTGGCGATTTTCGGATCTTTCAGCTGATCGATGGATTTGATGTGGTACTGTTCGGCGGTTTTTTTGTCGATCAGGTAGCCCTGCGCCGCGCCGTTAACAAAAACGCCTTCGCGGTAGAAGCTTTTATCACCACCGGCGGCAGCGTACATATCGTCGTGCAGCGGCTGCCAGTTGACGGCGGTGAAGGTCGCGTCGCCGGAGGCAAGCGAGGTATAGCCAACGTTGTAGTCCACTTCGCTGGGCTTATCGACGGTGTAGCCCAGTTTTTCCAGCGCGCGGCTTACCAGCAGGGTCTGGAAGGTCTCTTCCGTAATGGTGCTTTGAATCGGTTTGACAGTGATGCCTTTTCCCGGCAGGTCGGCTGCCCAGGCAGCGCTGGTGGTGAGCAGAGTGGCAAACGTTGTGGCAATAATCGTGTTATGTCGCATCGTTATTCCTTATCAATGAGAAGGGAGAGCTGCGGGCCCGGCAGGTGCAGTGCCGCCGGGCGATGAGAAGTCTATTTACAGAAAGGGCGGGTAATGAGCCCCAGAGGACCGGTTGCGTACCAGCGACGGTTGCCGCGGCTACGGGAATCGCGGCCAACGGCCTGGGTCAGACGGTCGAGAATAATCGCCAGAATGACGATCCCGACGCCGCCGACGCTCGCCAGCCCCATATCGAGGCGGCCGATCCCGCGCAGGACCATCTGACCAAGGCCGCCCACGGCGATCATCGAGGCGATCACCACCATTGACAGCGCCAGCATCAGCGTCTGGTTAACCCCGGCCATGATGGTCGGCATCGCCAGCGGGAGCTGCACTTTAAAGAGCAGCTGACGCGGGCTGGCGCCGAATGAGCGCGAAGCCTCAATCAGGTCCGCGGGCACCTGGTTAATCCCGAGGATGGTCAAACGGACGATAGGCGGCAGGGCGAAGATAATGGTCACCACCACGCCTGGAACGTTACCAATCCCGAACAGCATGACAATCGGCACCAGGTAGACGAACGCCGGCGTTGTCTGCATGGCATCCAGCAGCGGGCGGATAATTTTCGCCGCCCGTGGGCTACGCGCCAGCCAGATCCCCAGCGGCAGGCCGATCAGCATACAGAACAGCAGTGCGGTCAGGACCAGTGCCAGGGTCACCATCGCCTGCGACCAGGCGCCGATAGCGCCGATCGCAACCAGCGAGATCAGCGTTGCCACGCCCATCCCCACGCTGGAAATTTGCCAGGCGATAAGGGCAAACAGCACAATGGCAACCGGTGCCGGCATGCCTAATAACAGCTGCTGGAAAGCGCTGAGGATATAGTCCACCGGCACACGGATGCCCTGGAACAGCGGGCGGAAGTGCACCACGATCCAGTCGATACCGTGCGTTACCCAGCTGTCGAGCGGGATCAGCGTTTTATGAAACGGATCCATGATGTTGAAATGTTCCGCCTGCGGCGCCGGCGCGCTGTTTAGCCAGTCCGCACCGCCGCCATCGGTCGGTGCGGATGCCGGAGTGCCCCAGGCATCGGCAGATTGTGCAGCGCTATCCGCCGCCGGCGCGGTATCCCACGGGTTAGATTGATCAGCCATTGTTTGCCCCCTCGCGATCTAAAGCCTTCAGCAGCATTCCTTTAGAAATAATGCCGATGTACTGGTGCCCTTCATCCACAACCGGAACCGCGCACGGTGCCTGGCCGACGTGGGAGAGCAGGTCGCTGAGCGACGTTTGCGCATCTACCGCCTGCGGGGATGCGAGTAACGCCGCATCAATTCCCTGACCTTCGCTCAAGGCGGATTTCAGTGAATCAATAGAGACAATACCGACAAACTTATTACCACGTTCAATCACATAACCATATTCGCGGTCTTCGTCCTGCAATAATTTCAATGCCGAACGCGGGCCGAAACCTGGCGTTTTACGAATTAAGCCCACCGGGCTTCGACGGGCAATATCTTTAGCGCTGAACACCTGGCTAATATCGACACCGCGGAAGAAGGTTTTGACATAATCATTGGCGGGATTATTCAGTATTTCATCCGGGGTACCAACCTGAATCACTTCGCCATTTTGCATGATGGCAATCCGATCGCCAATGCGCATGGCTTCATCAAGATCGTGGGAAATAAAGACCACGGTACGCTGATGTTTCGCCTGTAATTTTGTCAGCTCATCCTGCATTTCGGTACGAATTAATGGGTCAAGGGCGGAGAAGGCTTCGTCCATTAATAGGATATCAGGGTTGATGGCCAGCGCGCGGGCGAGGCCGACGCGCTGGCGCATTCCGCCGGAGAGCTCATCCGGGTAAGCATGCGCGTAATTCTCCAGGCCGACCTGACGCAGCGCCTCCAGCGCTTTCTGCTGGCGCTCCTGGGTCGACATACCCGCCAGCTCCATACCAAAGGCGGCATTGTCGAGCACGGTCATATGCGGCATCAGCGCAAATGACTGAAATACCATAGCGATCTTTTTTCTGCGCACCTCACGCAGCTCGGCTTCTGAGATTTTGGCGATATCGACGCCATCTATCAGCACCTGCCCGCGGGTGGGTTCAATCAGGCGATTGAGAAGGCGAACCATGGTGGATTTTCCTGAGCCGGAAAGCCCCATGATGACGAATATCTCGCCTTCTTCAATGGTCAGACTGGCGTCTTTTACGCCAAGCGAAAGTCCCGTTTTTTCCAGTAGTTGTTCTTTGGTAAATCCTTTTTCAATATATTTGAACGCTCGCTGTGGATGCTCGCCAAATATCTTATAGAGATTCTTAATTTCTAATTTAATTGCCATGCAATAGAGAGTTTCCTGTTATTTGTATTATGTCAATATAGTACCTGGTGGAGATAATTACCTTTTTACACCCTAACATACTCAGATTCTGTGACAACCCTCAATGTCCCATTGGCATCGAAATGAGAGGAGGGCACTGCGGCGTATTCCCCATGATAGAAGGGCTGAGCGTTGATGATCAGCAGGTAATATTTTTTACAGATGACAGGGGAATAATTGGTGAGCCACGCGATTCTTGCTTAATATTCCGGCAGAATGTCAGTGAAATATCATGTGGTTTTTTTTGTGTGATAAAAGTTAATAATGTGAAATAGATCACCAGGAAACCGGGCAATATTTTCCTGGTGAAAGTAAGGTTAAAAATCCCAATCGTCGTCGGCGGTTTCTTCCGTTTTGCCCATCACATACGAGGAACCGGAGCCGGAGAAAAAGTCATGATTTTCATCGGCGTTTGGCGAAAGCGCCGCCAGAATCGCCGGGTTGACCGCCGCCATCTCTGCCGGAAACAGCGCCTCGTAGCCCAGGTTCATCAGCGCTTTGTTGGCGTTGTAACACAGGAAGGCGTTCACCTCCTCAATCCAGCCGCTGTCGGCGTACAGATCCCGGGTGTAGGCCAGTTCGTTATCGTATAAATCCATCAGCAGATCGAGGGCGAAATTCTTCAGCTGTTCCCGCTCGTCGGCCGCGATGTTTTCCAGCCCCTTTTGGTACTTGTAGCCGATGTAATACCCGTGCACCGCTTCATCGCGGATAATCAAGCGAATCAGGTCGGCGGTATTGGTCATTTTACCGCGGCTTGAGAAATACATCGGCAGCCAGAATCCGGAATAGAAGAGGAAGGATTCGAGAAACACGCTGGCGATTTTCTTCTTCAGCGGATTATCCGCCTGATAATACTCCAGCATCAGCCGGGCTTTGTGCTGGAGCGGTGCGTTCTCTTCGCTCCATGCATAGGCGGCATCGACATCTTTGCTCTGGCACAAGGTGGAGAAAATTGAGCTGTAGGAGCGGGCATGCACCGCCTCCATAAAGCTGATGTTGGAGAGCACCGCCTCTTCGTGCGCGGTCAGCGCATCCGCCATCAGCGCCGGCGCGCCGATGGTGTTCTGAATCGTATCGAGCAGCGTCAGTCCGGTGAACACGCGAATGGTGAGCTGCTGTTCCACTGCCGTCAGCGTCTGCCAGGCGGGAATGTCGTTGGACAGCGGTACTTTCTCCGGCAGCCAGAAGTTGCTGGTCAGACGATTCCAGACCTCCAGATCCTTATCGTCCTCAATGTTGTTCCAGTTAATAGCGCGAATACGCGTTAAATGGGTCATCCTGTTCTCCTTACAGCGCGCAGGACACGCAGCCTTCGATTTCGGTACCTTCCAGCGCCAGCTGGCGCAGACGGATGTAATACAGCGTCTTGATGCCCTTCTTCCACGCGTAGATTTGCGCCTTATTGATATCGCGGGTGGTGGCGGTATCGGGGAAAAAGAGCGTCAGCGATAGCCCCTGATCGACGTGCCGCGTGGCTTCGGCATAGGTGTCGATAATCTTTTGCGGGCCGATTTCCCAGGCATCCTGATAGAGCGCCAGATTGTCATTGGTCATAAATGGCGCGGGGTAGTAAACCCGCCCGGTTTTTCCCTCTTTACGGATCTCTATCTTTGAGACAATCGGGTGGATGCTCGAGGTCGCATGGTTGATATAGGAGATAGATCCGGTAGGCGGGATGGCCTGCAAATTACGGTTATAGATACCGTAGCGCATGACGTCAGCGCGGAGCTTCAGCCACATGTCGCGGTCGGGCAGGCGGATGCCGGCGTGGGCGAAGAGCGCGCGGACTTTTGCCGTTTTCGGCTGCCAGTCACCCTGCAAATAGCGTTCGAAGTATTCGCCGCTGGCATAGCGCGATTGTTCAAATCCGGCAAAATGCTCACCGCGCTCGCGGGCTATCTGCATCGAGGTGTGCAGCGCGTGCCAGGTGACGGTATAAAAATAGAAGTTGGTAAAGTCCAGCCCTTCCGGACTGCCGTAGGCGATGCCTTCCCGGGCCAGATAGCCGTGCAGGTTCATCTGGCCAAGACCGATGGCATGGGAGGCGGCATTGCCCGCCGCCACCGATGGCACCGAGCGAATGTCGCTCATGTCAGAGACTGCCGTCAGGCCGCGCACCGCCACCTCGACCGTGCGGGCAAAATCTGGCGAATCCATGGTATGAGCAATGTTCAGCGACCCCAGGTTGCAGGAGATATCCTGGCCTACGCTGGCATAATCCAGATTTTCATCAAAGGTCGACGGGGTGTTGACCTGCAAAATTTCCGAGCACAGGTTACTCATGTTAATGCGCCCGGCAATCGGGTTGGCGCGGTTGACGGTATCTTCAAACATGATGTAGGGATAGCCGGATTCGAACTGAATTTCCGCCAGCCGCTGGAACAGATCGCGGGCGCGGATCCAGCGTTTGCGGACCCGCTCGTCGGCGACCAGTTGCGCATACATCTCGCTGATGGCGATATCGCCAAACGGCTTACCGTACAGGCGCTCGACGTCATAGGGTGAGAACAGCGCCATCTGGGCGTCGTCTTTTGCCAGCTGGAAGGTAATGTCCGCGATGACGACCCCAAGCGACAGGGTTTTGATGCGAATTTTCTCGTCGGCGTTTTCCCGTTTGGTGTCCAGAAAACGCAGAATATCCGGGTGATGGGCGTGCAGGTAGACCGCCCCGGCCCCCTGGCGCGCACCAAGCTGATTGGCGTAGGAGAAAGCATCCTCGAGCATCTTCATCACCGGCACTACGCCGGAAGATTGATTTTCAATGCGCTTAATCGGGGCGCCGGCTTCACGCAGATTAGAGAGCAAAAACGCCACGCCGCCGCCGCGTTTTGACAGCTGTAATGCCGAGTTTACCGCCCGACCGATCGATTCCATATTGTCTTCGATACGCAACAGGAAGCAGGAGACCAGCTCGCCGCGCTGCTGCTTCCCGGCATTGAGGAAGGTGGGGGTCGCCGGCTGGAAGCGCCCGCTGAGGATCTCATCGGTCAACTGCCGGGCCAGGGTTTCATCCCCCTGCGCGAGGGTGAGGGCGACCATACAGGTGCGATCGGCAAAATGCTCAAGGTAGCGTTTGCCGTCAAAGGTCTTCAGCGTATAGCTGGTATAGAATTTCCAGGCGCCGAGAAAGGTTCGGAAGCGGAACGGGTCGCCGTGCGCGTGGTCAAACAGCGCCAGCACAAAACGACGATCGTAGCGTGCCAGCACGCTGGCATCGTAATAGCCTTCGGCGATCAGCCATTCCAGTTTTTCATTCTGCGTGGTGAAAGAGACGGTATGGGGCAGCACGTGCGTCGCCATAAAGGCGTCTACCGCCTGGTGGTCTTTTTCAAACGGAATACGGCCATTGCTGTCGTACAAATTCAGCATCGCGTTGAGGGCGTGGAAATCCGCCGCTCCGGTGGTTAGACGTTCTGCGGTTGTCGTTGCCAAAATTCGCTTACTCCTTTACGCACGTTATCGACATCGGTTGGGGTGCCCATCAGCTCAAAGCGATACAGATACGGTACGCCGCACTTTTGTGCGATGACGTCGCCGGCCCGGCCGTAGGCGTCGCCGAAGTTACGGTTACCGGCGGCAATCACGCCGCGTATCCGCTGGCGGTTATGCGGGTCGTTTAAAAAGCGGATCGCCTGCCGGGGCACCGCGCCAGCGGTGCCGCCGCCGCCGTAGCTGGGGACAATGAGAATGTAGGGGGCGTCTACCTGGATGCGCTCCCGCTCGTTAAGCGGAATGCGCACCGCGGGCAGCCCCAGACGCTGGACGAACCGATGCGTATTTTCGGAACTGCTGGAGAAGTAGACGATCAGGCTCATGCGTTGGCCACCGGTTCGGGGCGCAGACGGTTAATCATATCCGGGCGAAAACCGGACCAGCGGGTTTCACCGGCTATCACGACCGGCAGCTGACGAAAGCCCTGTTCGCGCAGCATGTCAGCGGCGTCCGGATGATGCTCGACATTCACCATCTCGAAGGCAAATCCGCGGCTTTCCATTGCCCGCTTGGTGGCATGGCACTGGACGCAGTCATTTTTAGTGTAAATAGTAATGCGCATGATTCGTATTTCCATTATAAGATAACAGGACGGCGCAAAAAAGTGCGACGGCCGCTATCGGTTAACTGTTCAGGAAATACTAGATGTAGTTATCTAAAAGTTCAACCACGCAATATATAGCGTTTTTAGATAAGTGATGCCCTCACCGGCCAATCCGGCGAGGGGGAAGGCGCGTGGTCTGAAATTACTGACGCATGCTGACGGCAAGGCGGTTAAAGGCGTTCATCAGGCTGATGGCGAAGGTCAAATCGCTGATCTGACGGGCGCTGAAATGCTCCAGCAGCGGCAGGTAAACGTCATCTTCTGCATGGGTGCTGGCAATATGCGTCACCGATTCCGCCCAGGCCAGCGCCGCCTGTTCCGCGGCGCTGAAATGCCCGCTTACCCGCCAGCCGGCCAGCGCATCCAGTTTAGTCTGCGCCACGCCGGATTTACGCAGCGCTTTACTGTGCATTTCCAGACAGAAAGCGCAGCCATTAATCTGTGATACCCGCAGGTAAACCAGTTCCAGCAGGGCGCCGTCCAGCTCACTTTTTTCCAGCGCAATCTTGGCCTGCACCAGCGCGTTATAGACTTCCGGACTCAGTTCGTTATAGGGCTGACGGAGTGTGCTCATGATGTTTTCCTCAATGATGAACCGCGGGGAATGGGTTCTAAGACCGCAGCAAAATAGCACTATAATGGACTGCAAAAGATAGCCATATTTTAATGAAAAAAGCAGACCATAATGGAAATCAAAAAAGTCCCCCACTATCAGCGCATTGCCAGACAGCTCAAGTCTGCGATTGAACACGGCGAACTCGCGCCCGGTAGCCGCCTGCCCGCCAGCCGGGTTTATGCCCAGGAGCTGGGCGTCTCCCGCGCAACCGTGGAGAATGCCTGGGGTGAGCTGGTGGCCCAGGGCTGGCTGGAGCGACGAGGGCAGGCGGGCACCTTTGTCAGCGAGCGTCTGAGTCCGCTGCGGGGGGAACCGGCGCGTCGCCCGACGGACATTGCGCCGACGGCGCCGCAGCCGTTTCAGCTGGGGCTGCCGGCGCTGGATCTTTTTCCCCGCGGCCTGTGGGCGCGGGTGATGGGGCGGCGACTACGAACGCAAACGCGTTTTGACCTGGCGCCAGGCGATCCGTGCGGCGAGATGATCCTGCGTCAGGCCATTGTCGATTATCTGCGTCTTTCCCGCAGTATTGAATGCCTGCCCGAACAGGTGCTGGTGACCGGCAACTATGCTGCTTCCATGCGGCTGCTGCTCCGCACTCTGGCGCAGCCAGGTCAGCATATGTGGATGGAGGATCCTGGTTTCCCGCTGATTCGACCGGTGATAACCGGGGAAGGAGGGGTTATCGATCCGGTTCCCGTCGATGAAGAGGGGATGGATGTGGCGTGGGCGCAACGCCATTACCCCGATGCGCATTTCGCGCTTCTGACTCCCGCGCACCAGAGTCCGCTGGGCGTTGCGCTGTCGCTGTCCCGACGCAGGCAGCTGCTGGCATGGGCTGCCCGACACGACGCCTGGATTATTGAAGATGATTACGATAGCGAATTTCGCTATCGCGGGAAGCCGCTGCCGCCGCTGAAAAGTCTTGATGCCCCGCAGCGGGTGATTTACGCCGGCAGCTTCAGTAAATCGCTGTTTCCGGCATTACGCGCCGCCTGGCTGGTGGTACCGCTCCCGCAGGTCGCTGCCTTTCGCCAGCAGGCCGAATTGATGAGCTGTAGCGTACCGACGCTGTGGCAGCAGACGCTGGCTGACTTTATCCACGAAGGCCATTTCTGGCGTCATCTGAAGAAAATGCGTACCTGCTATGCGCAGCGCCGGCAGTGGCTGGAGTCCGCGCTGTTGGCGCAGGGGTTTAGCGTCGTCCCTCAGCTGGGGGGTATTCAGCTGGTTATTACGGTGAACGGTGACGATCGGGCGCTGGCTGTGAAAGCCCGACAGGCCGGACTGTCGGTACAGGCGCTGAGCGACTGGCGTATGCAAAGCCGCGGCGAAGGGGGACTGCTGGTGAGCTTTACCAATCTGACATCGATGGCGATGGCAACGGAGGCGGTGCGTCTACTCAAAGTAGCGCTGTTTTCGGCTGATAGATACAGCCGCTGACTGAGGATTCAGGTCATCCCTAAAGTAGCGATTCACGTCAATATGCGCTAAGACAACAAAAAGCCCCTGGGCCAGAGGCACACAGGGGCAGACGCGTATTTGTTATCTTCATTTATCGTTTATATTATCGACGTAAATTCAATAATACGCCAATAAATAGTCCAACTGCGGCAGCGGCCCCGACGCTCTGCCACGGTTTATCCCGCACATAGCTATCGGCACAGCCTGCGGCATCGCGAGCGGCCTGCTGCACACGGTTGTTCCCGTTCAGACGGGCACGCGTCTCTTTCAGCAGCGCCTGGGCTTTTTTCCGTGCGGCATCAGCCTCATCTTTCGCATCGCTGCCCCATGATTTCAGCACTTCTTCCAGCGTATCCGCTAATTGGCTGACATCGTTATGAATATCTTCAGCGCTTTCATCGACATTGTTGCGGTTCAGACGGTTAGCCATCGATTTCTCCCTTAATTCCATTGAGTCATTAAGTGTAGAACAAGATTTTGAATTATGCTTTTGCAGTGCCATTTCTGGAATTTTCCGAAAGCACTATCAAAGATGAATAAGGTAAGGTAAATGTGCGGTAAAAGATAAAGAGGAATGAGTATGTATTTAAGACCCGATGAGGTGGCGCGTGTTCTTGAAAAAGCCGGCTTCACCATGGATGTTGTGACGCAAAAAGCGTACGGCTATCGCCGTGGCGATAATTATGTTTATGTGAACCGCGAAGCGCGCATGGGGCGGACCGCTTTAATTATTCATCCGGCGCTAAAAGAGCGCAGTAATTCGCTGGCGGAACCCGCCTCGGATATCAAAACCTGCGATCATTATGAACAGTTTCCGCTGTATTTGGCCGGAGATGCGCAGCAGCATTATGGTATTCCACACGGCTTCAGTTCGCGCATGGCGCTTGAGCGTTTTTTACAGGGATTATATGGCGAAGCGCAGCCGAGCCTGTCGCATAACTAACCGTATGATGATTTGTGCCGGGATGTGAAGCGGGGAAACAGACGAGCAGGCGACTGACAGCGGTCAGTCGCAGGTTGTGTTGAAACTCAGGCTTTAGCCTGCTGGTAAGCGCTGACGCGGAACAGTCGGCGGCAGTAATCGAGGAAGTAGCCGTAAACCGCCCCCATCATCATTGATACCGCAATATTTGAACTCACCGCCGCGGCAATTTGATGCCAGTCGGCACCGACGGAAAATAAAATAGCAACATACACCGGCGACTGAAATGTCACATAAGCCACAACATCGGCAATACTCTTCATCCAGGCGGAAGGGCTGAGGTGACGTGCCAGGCGCATGGCGCGGTCGCGGTAAAATCCGTACGGCACGGCAATAATAATGTTCACCGGAATCGCCACCAGGCGTGAAGATAACGACTGCTCAAAGGTCATTCCGGAGAGAAAAATTTCGATCAACATGTTCACAACGGTGCAGTAAACCACCATCGCAAAGGTGTCTGCT
Organism: Klebsiella sp. YJ; assembly: GCF_002108615.1. Lineage (NCBI taxonomy): Bacteria > Pseudomonadati > Pseudomonadota > Gammaproteobacteria > Enterobacterales > Enterobacteriaceae > Klebsiella > Klebsiella sp. YJ. Next base: position 60,280 of record NZ_MTEG01000021.1, on the reverse strand, counting down.
ACCGCATGACGCAAGCGGGACTGCGCAGAGAACATCGGTGTGCTCCTCGAAAATGAAGTCTGATACGCCACAAAATGCGCTCTTCTACAGCGTTTTGGGTTGCCTGTTTTGATGTGCGTAGATTATCTCTCTGCATCGAAAGAGACAACTAGCTGTAAATTTTTATTTAATGGCTTTTTGTCGATAAAATACTCTGCGAAAGGTAGTTTTGTCTTCTCTGCGCTACTTTTGTCCTGATGCTTTATTTTTTGTTTATTTATTAATGTCTTATGTTTTTTTTGCGGGCGGGCGTGAGGATCGCACCAGGCCACGATTGTGCCGACTACCGCCTGAAGTCAGGTTTCAGTGTGATTTCCGTCACTTTTAGAATAATTTATGCCACAAAGGCGCTTTAAATAGCATTAGATTCTGTTTTCTGTCGTTGGTGCGTATTCGTTTTTCATGCATGTTCATTCACTTGCGGGTCGTTGTGACATCCTCTATCCATCGGACATATCCCGCTAACCTGCTGACCATGCAGGTAATATACGGACTGATGATATTTTTGTGGCTTTTTTACCCTATTCAAATTATCGCTGAATTAATTCCGGGTATTGACTGGATAGCCGCTGTGGTTATTTTAAATAAAAATTTAAGATTGTGGTCTGAATATATTTATCAAACATCATTAAAGGTGGTAATAAATGGCTTCATATATTAAAGTACCCGGTGCTATTGTCTTATATGCAATTTAGGAACGTTTAATAATTTATGTCTTTAATGTTACAGAAGTTGAATAATATCCGTTCACTGCGGGCAATGTCGCGTGAATTCTCCATTGACGTACTTGAAGAAATGCTGGAAAAACTCAGGGTCGTCACTGAAGAAAAACGGTCAGAGCAGCAGTCTGCCCTGCAACAGCAGGCAGAATACCAGGAAAAAATTAATACCTGGCTGGAACTGATGATTGCCGACGGCATAACGCCTGATGAGCTGGTCACGCAGAATGCAGGCCCGTCGAAGGAGGCGAAAAAACGCCAGCCGCGTCCGGCAAAATATCGGTTTACCGATTTTTCCGGAGCCCAAAAAACCTGGACCGGCCAGGGGCGTATGCCGAAGCCGATCGCCCGTGCGATTGCGGCCGGTGCGACGCTGGAAAGTTTTCTGATTTAAGCGTTAGCGAAAATGATATTCGGCAGGAGTTAAGGCTGCTGTCGGATAGCGAAAAAATAACGGTGGGGAATCCCACCGTGTGTATTAGCAAACGCCAAAATCACCTTCTTCTTTATAAGGTGTGACGTCTGCGGGCTTCAGCGTATATTTCTCACCCTGTTCATTACTGGCCTGCACGGCGACAATATGATCTTCACCGACGGCCACAATCTTGAGTTTGGGTCCGCCCATACGAGGCTGAACCAGATCACCTACTGAATACATCGTTTATCTCCTCTGGCATGGATAAATGCCGCTGTTCGCCTTCACTTTAGCGTAGCTGGATATCCGCATACAACAGGCCTGATGCCGCAGGCGTCAGCGTCGGTTCCAGGGCATGACGGCCAACAGGCGCGCCATTCCGCAAAAACCGGTGATACCGGCGAAGGTTAAGCCGGCGCCGACAAAAGCGCTGAGCAGGAAAAATCCGCTACTGACGCTATAGCCCAGCGCCACGCCCAACAGAATGAGTACGCCCGCGGCGATTTGCACCTGGCGCATTAACGGCAGCGGCTGGGTTTTATCCTCTTTGACGGGCAATCCCGCTGCTTTCCAGGCCTGAATGCCGCCAGCCAGCAGTTTCACCTGGGCCGGAGCCGCCGCAGCCAGCAGACGAATGGCATTATTTTGTGTACGCGATCCCGCCTGACAATGAAAAATGACCGTTTCGTCCGCGGCGGTGTGCAGCGTTGCGCCGTTATTCAGGGCCGCCAGCGGCACCAGCTCGGCATCGGGGATGTGCTCGCGGGCGTATTCATCGGCATCGCGAATATCGATTAATCTGGCCCCTTGCGCGATTTGCGCCCGGGCCTCTTCAGGAGAAAGAGTGACGATAGTCATGACGGCTCCTTATGGGCAATAAATGGTCTTCAGCGTGGTAATGATTTGCTGAACCGCAGGGTGGGTGATGAAGTAGTGGATACGTTGCGCCTCGCGCTCACTGCCGATCAGGCCTTCATCGCGCATGCGCGCCAGATGCTGAGAGGTGGCCGAAGGGCTCATGCCGGTGACCCGTGCCAGTTCGCCGGCGCTGGCGCGCGGCGTCTCGCACAGCATGCACAGAATCATCAGCCGGTTCGGATTGCTCATGGCTTTCAACAGGGCGGCGGCTTCTCCGGCGCTGGACTGCAGCTGTTCTGGTGTATTCATTTATTTTAGTCTTTTCTAAATTTAGATAAGTCTAAAATAAAAAACGCCGCGGCGCCAGCGCAGAAAATGCCGTCGCGGTCAGGCCGCTTGTGTCAGCCGGATAAGCTGTTCTCTGGCCTGGGCAATGCCGGCATCGCGGCCGTGAGGCTGGATACCCAGACCTTCGGCATAGATAAATGCCACTTCGCTAATGCCCATCAGACCCAGTACCGAACGGAGATAGGGGGTGACGGCATCGCTATCCTGCCCGCAATGTACGCCGCCGCGGAAGCTGATCACCACCGCGCGTACACCCTCGACCAACCCCTGAGGCCAGCTCTCGGTGTAGCGGAAGGTTTCGCGGGCCCTGGCGACCAGATCAAACTACAGGCGCATCCGGCACCCGCGACTCTCCCTGAACTGGCCGGACACCAGACCATCGGCTACCTGCTCGCCGGATTGCCGCAGGCGATCCGCCAGACCGGAGGCCAGCAATAAAACGAGTCACCACTTCGCCGCGGGGTTAAGCGTAACTTAAGAGAGAGTTGCGATAATGACAGTAATATGACTGGCATGGACCCTTGCAATGAACGTACTCGAAACGGTTAACCAAAGCGCTTTTCTGGCGCTGAATGCTCAGCCGGGGACGTCGGATACCCTTCTGGCGTTGGCCCGCTTCTGCGCAAGCGGAATGATCTTTATCGTTCCGGCTATTCTGCTCGGTCTGTGGTTTTTAGGCGGTCGCCAGGGGCACCGGCAGGCGCTGTTTTGCACGCTGAGTATTCTGATGGCGCTTGCGTTGGGCTATCTGTGCGGCTCGCTGTGGTTCCACCCCCGGCCGTTTATGATGCCGCTGGGCCATACCTGGATCAGTCATCCGGCGGATAACGGCTTCCCGAGCGATCACGGTCTGGTGATGTTCAGTGCGGCGTTTGCGTTGCTTTCTCTGCGTCTACGCAGCCTGGGGCTGTTTGTCCTGCTCGCATCGCTGCCGGTGGCGTGGTCACGCATTTTCCTCGGGGTCCATTTCCCGCTGGATATGGTGGGCGCAGCGGCGGTAGCGGTGGTTGCCGTCTGGGTGAGTAAAGGGGTCTGGCAGGCCTTTGGGCCGGCAATGGTGCGGATTTGCGAAGCCATCAGCCAGCGCATGTTTTCCTGGCTGCCGGCCCGTTTTACGCCGTAGCTCACGTTTAGTTTCTTGTCCGCGCGGCGCGTCGGTAGAGCGTGCTGCGCGCGACGCCCAGAGCCTGCGCCGCTTTACTGACATTACCGTTATACGTCGATAGCGTGTCGGCAATCAGCTGCGCATCGTGCTGCTGCAACCCGCGCGACGGGGCCGGAGCCGGGGCCGACTGGTACTCTGCCGGTAAATCCTCCACTTCCAGTTGTTCTCCTTCGTCGGCCAGCGCCAACAGCACCTTCATCAGGCTTTGTAGCTGGCGCACGTTGCCTGGCCAGGGAAGGGTGGAGAGGTGTGTCAGGAGCGCAGGCGAGAGCTGGACGTGTCGCGCTTCGGCACCGAGGGCTTGCCATAGCTGCTGAAGAAACGTCGGCAGTTGGGGCCACTCCCGCAGCGGTGGAATAGTGAGGGCGAATTCGCGCAGGCGATAGAGCAGGTCCTCGCGAAACGTCCCGTCGGCAACATGTTGCATCAGGTTACGGTGGGTGGCGCAAATAAGCGCAAAGCTGACCGGGGCGCTCTGGCTGGCGCCGAGCGGCGTAACCTCTTTTTCCTGTAGCACCCGCAGCAGCCGGGTTTGAAGCAGCATCGGCATATCGCCAATCTCATCGAGGAATAGCACGCCGCCGTCCGCCTCGCGAATTTTACCGATATAGCCATTCTTACTGGCGCCGGTAAAGGCGCCAGGCTGATAGCCAAACAGCTCCGATTCAATCAGCGATTCGGGTATCGCCGCGCAGTTGATCGCCACGAATTTACCGTCACGCCAGCGGCTGTGCTGATGAAGCGTGCGGCTGACAAACTCTTTGCCACATCCTGTTTCGCCCTCAATACACAGGGCAATGCCGGCATTCAGCAGACGCACCATTTTATCTCCTTCACGCTGACTGGCGAAAGGCAGCTCAATGGCCGGCAGCGTCGGCGCCGGGGCCGGCGCTGGTACCGCAACGTGGGTGCGGGTCGGCGCGCGCAAACGGTAGTAATAGGTTTGTCGCTGCAGAGTTAGCGGCAGCGGAACATTTACCGCCGTTTGCGTCAACTGAGGAAACAGCTGCTGAAAGGTGATATGGCCGAGGTGTCCGGGATCCAGACCCAGATCGCGCATCGCCAGGCGGTTTCCGGCGGTCAGCACGTTATCGGAAAAGACCAGCAGCAGCTCTTCAACGCTGTCGAGTTTGTGGGGTTGAGGGTGCAGGCTCATCAGCCACTGCTGCGGATGGAGACTCTGTTTTACCCACAGATATTCAATCTGCTTCGCGGCCTCTTTTACCCACGCCAGCGTGTGGGGGTGGGGAAAGTGGGCCGGGCCGGAAATATCCAGCACCCCGGCAATTTTTCCATCCGGACTCTGAACCGGCATCGCGGCGCAATAGAGATCCTGATTGCGGGTGAGGAAGTGCTGGCGGCCGTCGATTTCGCAGCTGTCGTCAATGGCCAGCGCGGTACCGATGGCGTTGGTACCGCGCCCGCTCTCGCTCCACAGATTTCCCGGAGCCAGCGCGAAGCTTTGCGCTTTCTGCATCGCGTGCAGGTTGCCGAAGGTTTGCAGCACCAGACCGCTGGCGTCAGAGAGGATCACCACCGACTGGAGATCGCTCACTTTACGCGACAGGGTGTTCACCACCGGCTGGGTCAACTGCTGTAACCGGGCATGGCTGGCCAGCGCATCCGCCAGTTCGCCGGAACCCAGGCGCGGGAAATCATCCGTCGCGGGATCCAGGCCGTACTGCTGGCTACGAAACCAGGAATCGCTGAGCAACGGGCTGGTTTTTACCTCGGGATCGAGGGTAAACGAATTGCCTTGCACGGAGCACCTCGTGGTCGGATGGCTGATGTTGCAATATTGTAGCTTTATGGTTTCTCATGTGTTGCGATTTGCGACACATAAGCAAAATTACGTTCCCATGCGATACAGGATTATGCATTAATATATTGAATTATTTGTATATTTATTCCTTCAATAAATCTGGCATAACCTCTGCATAAGCTTCTGTGCAGCAGGCAACAGCAAAAAACCAATACCCCGCTGCGCCTCAACCCTACAGAAGGAGATTGCAATGCGTTATGCACATCCTGGCACCCCGGGCGCCTTAGTTTCATTCAAGTCCGCCTACGGTAACTATATTGACGGTCAATTTGTCGAACCACTTGGCGGCGAATACTTTATGAATACCTCCCCCGTGGACGGGAGTGACATTGCACAATTTCCCCGCTCCGATGCCAAAGATATCGACTTTGCTCTTGATGCCGCGCACCGTGCCGCGGAAGCGTGGGGGAAAACATCGGTACAGCATCGTTCCAACCTGCTGCTCCAGGTCGCCGACCGGATTCAGGAGAACCTGGAATATCTGGCGATTGCTGAAAGCTGGGACAATGGTAAACCGGTGCGCGAAACGCTGAATGCCGATCTGCCGTTGGCGGTCGATCACTTCCGCTATTTTGCCGGCTGTCTGCGCGCCCAGGAGGGAAGCACGGCGGAAATTGATGAAACCACCGTGGCCTATCACTTCCATGAACCGCTGGGCGTGGTCGGGCAAATTATTCCGTGGAACTTTCCGCTGTTGATGGCGGCGTGGAAGCTGGCGCCGGCGCTGGCGGCGGGGAACTGCGTGGTGCTCAAGCCGGCAGAGCAGACGCCGCTGAGTATCACGCTGCTGCTGGAAATTATTGGCGACCTCTTCCCGGCAGGCGTCCTCAACGTGGTGCAGGGCTTCGGTAAAGAGGCCGGTGAAGCGCTGGCAACCAGCAAACGTATTGCCAAAATCGCCTTTACCGGCTCAACGCCCGTCGGACGGCATATTCTGGCCTGTGCGGCGGAGAATATTATTCCCGCAACCGTTGAGCTGGGCGGCAAGTCGCCAAATATCTATTTTGCCGATGTGATGGACGGAGAAGAAGAGTTTATCGAGAAGGCGGTAGAGGGGCTGGTGCTGGGCTTCTTCAACCAGGGCGAAGTGTGTACCTGTCCATCGCGTGCTCTGATCCATGAATCGATCTACGAGCCGTTTATGGCGCGGGTGATGGCGAAAGTGGCCCAGATTCGGCGCGGCGATCCCTTTGACACCGACACCATGATCGGGGCGCAGGCGTCACGCCAGCAGTTCGATAAGATCCTGTCGTATATTAAGATTGCCCGCGAAGAGGGGGGGCAGATCCTGACCGGCGGAGAGCGCGCCAGTATCGCGGCTGAACTGGATAATGGTTACTACATTCAGCCAACCCTGATTAAGGGGCGCAATGATATGCGCAGCTTCCAGGAAGAGATTTTTGGCCCGGTCATCGGCGTCACCACCTTTAAAGATGAGGCAGAAGCACTGGAAATAGCCAACCAGACTCAGTTTGGGCTCGGCGCCGGCGTCTGGACTCGCGACAGCAATCTGGCGTACCGAATGGGGCGTGGGATTAAAGCCGGTCGCGTCTGGACCAACTGTTATCACGTCTACCCGGCCCATGCCGCGTTTGGCGGCTATAAACAGTCGGGCGTTGGCCGCGAAACCCATAAAATGGCCCTTGATGCCTATCAACAGACGAAAAACCTGCTGGTAAGTTACGGAACTGCGCCGCTCGGCCTGTTTTAACCGGGCGTCTCATTATCTGACTTTATCGGTCTGACAAAAACCGCGACCTTATGCTGAGGTTGCGGTTTTTTTATCGCTGATTGACGATTGGTTGATTTTTGAACTTTACTTTTTTAATAAAAAAAAAGAGGAAACCTCAGGCACCCGGACAGTTGTTATTTCGACGAACATGAAATTTATTCAATAATAACTTTCATTTGAAAATCATTTTGCCGGAAAAATGATATCCTTCATTGGTTAGTGTTATTATTATTTCGGGGGTGACAAAAAGAAAATAAAACTTATTAGGAAAATTCTTAGTTTTTTGCTGGGCCCGTGGACGCCAGCGCAGCGGATAATCCGGCATAAAATGATGTTTTTTTGTTAATTTTGTCAAATGGAATATTGTTTTGTTGAAGATTGTTATTGGCGGGTTGCTTTTCTTTGTTTTTATAATTAATAACTTTCTTAATATTTGTGCGATCCACTCGATATGTAAAGTAAAACATTATTTCATTAACAAAATAAATCATTGCGTTTGATTTATTCTAAGAATAGTATTTGTTTTAATATTAAATGCCGCGAATAAATTCCCGCCTGATGAAGCGTTGCCGATGCGCGTAAGCAATCAGACGGAATTTCCTGCTATGCGTTTAATATCCTGCGGATGGAACGCCAATATCATTAACAAGGAGGAGCGTCAGCAGATTGCTTCAGGCTCATTATGACCCTGTGATTAATCTGTCATAAATATATGTTTGAGATGAGATAAATAATGAAAACCCAACTTCGTATTATGGCAACTGTAGTCGGTATTCTGGTATCCGGCGTTGTCGTAGCAATGCCTTCACAACCTGCCCATTCTACATTAACCGTCAATCCGGGCGCCAGCGCCGGTACGCAAAGCACCGGTGGCCAGATCGAATTCTCCGGTTCGATTACCGATACTTCCTGTAATATCGATAGCACCAGCGCCAACCAGATTGTCGATCTGGGGAAATGGGCGAGCAGCTACTTTACGGGCGCCGGTTCTGAAACCACCAAAACCGCTTTCCATATTAAAGTGAAAGATTGCCCTGCCACCGTGACTAAAGTGTCGGTATTGTTTGATGGCACCCGCGATAGCAATAACAGTAATCTGCTGGCGGTAAATGGCGGGGCGCAGGGGGTGGCGATTAAACTGTATGAAGATGATAAAGCAACGCCAATTAACCTCGGCACAGAGTCAAAGGATCAGGCGGTGATCGCCGGGACCAGCGGCAGCAACAGTGGGACGGCGGATCTGGAGTTCTTTGCTGATTATATCTCTACCAGTGCGGTATCCGCCGGTTCGGCAAACGGCACGGCAAACTTCAATATGGTTTACAACTAAGAAATAAATGAGCAGGAGCACCTGCTCATTATTATTGAGAACTCATTCTCCTTTAGTTGTATTTCAGACCTTAGCTGATGGTTGCAATTATGAAACATATTATCGCGGCGGCGGCTGCTGCCTTTTTACTGTTATCCACAACGGTACAGGCCGGTATTGTCATGGGAGGGACCCGTGTTATTTATCAGGAAGGGAAGCGCGAGGCCTCAATTTCTGTCACCAATGCCGATGTCCATTCGCCTTATTTAGTGCAGTCATGGATAGAGAACTATGCGGAAAATGATAAAAGCAAGGTGCCTTTTATTGTGACGCCGCCGCTATTTCGCCTCGACCCTGAGCAAGAAAACGTATTGCGAATTAATTTCATCGGCGCCGACTTGCCTCATGACCGTGAATCCGTCTTTTGGCTGAATGTGAAAAGTATCTCCCCGACGCAAAAAGGCGATGCGAATAAATTACAGGTCAATATTAAATCTAAATTTAAAATTTTCTATCGGCCACATGGTCTGGCGGGCGATCCGGAGAAAGCCTGGCAGATGTTAACGTTTAAGATTGTTGGCAACCGGCTGGTGGCGCAGAACCCGACGCCATACTTTGTCTCCTTTTTTACCCTCTCGGTGGGTGGGCACGATATTGATGAACCGGGAATGATCGGACCTTTGACCCGTAAAGAGTGGCCGGTTAACGGCTCGGGGACGGTGAAATGGCGCGCCATCAATGATTTTGGCGGCATCACAGATTATACGCAGCAGTAATTGTTTCTATTTTTTCCCTCGTCGGTCAGGATATTGTGAACAAAAAGGCCCCCGTTTTCCTTCATGACTATTCCGTCATGGCTGTCCCCATCCGGGGCGCCTTAGGCGCGGCGGCGCTTCCGACGCTGCTGTTTTTTCTCTGCCAGAGCGCTACGGCGTGGGCAGACGATTACTTCGATCCTGCGGCCTTAGAGTTTGCTAACCCACAGCAAAAGATGGCGGATTTGCATTATTTTGCCAAATCGGGCGGACAGCAGCCGGGAACCTATCCGGTGACTATCTGGGTTAACAACCAGCAGGTTGCCGAGGGGCCGATCGTATTCGTCGACGATCGTGGGGTCCTGCAGCCGGAGTTGACCTCTGCGAAGCTGGCGGAATATGGGGTCAACGTTAGCGCTTTTTCCACCTTGACCCGGCTGCATGAGGGCGAAACGTTTACCCGGATTGAACAGTTTATTCCGGATGCCAGCAGCCGTTTCGATTTTGCTACACAGCGCCTGAACTTAAGTATTCCGCAGGCGGCGATGAATGTGCAAAGCCGTGGCTACGTCGATCCGGCGCGCTGGGATGATGGGATCCCGGCGGCATTTGTGAACTACAATCTGACCGGCTCACAGACTCGCCAGTCTGAAACGCAAAGCCGCTCCAGCTACCTGAATTTACGCAACGGGGCCAACCTGGGGCCGTGGCGTTTGCGTAATATTTCATCCATGCAGTATGACCAGCATTACCGCTGGCATTCGCAAAGCACCTGGCTACAGCGCGATGTGAAATCGGTCAAAAGCCTGCTGCGGATTGGTGACACCTTCACCAGCGGCGAGGTCTTCGATAGCGTGCAGTTTCGCGGCGTGCAGCTGATGTCCGATGATGAAATGCTGCCTGACAGCCAGCGCGGTTTTGCCCCGGTGATTCGCGGCATGGCGCACAGCAACGCCAAAGTGACGGTTTCGCAACACGGCTATGTTATCTACGAAACCTTTGTCTCTCCGGGGGCGTTTGCGATCAACGATCTCTACCCTACGGCGCAGAGCGGCGATCTTGAGGTCCAGGTTAAAGAGAGCGATGGGTCGGTACGCTCTTTTACCCAACCATACTCCACGGTCCCTTTTATGCTCCGCGAAGGGCGAAGCAAATTTAGCCTCAGCGCAGGGCGTTATCATTCGAGTCAGCATCAGGTCAGATCGCCGCAGTTTGTTCAGGGGACGCTATTTTATGGTTTGCCTGCGGAGTTCACTCTGTATGGCGGTACTCAGCTGGCGCAGGATTATCAGGCCTGGGCGTTGGGAATTGGCCGTGGTTTTGGCGAGCTGGGGTCGTTGGGGAGCGATGTGACCTGGGCCAATACTGCGACGCCCTCTGATCGACACTACGCCGGACATTCATTGCGCGTCCAGTATCAAAAGGATTTTGCCTCGACGGGGACCTCGTTCAGCCTCGCCAGCTATCGCTACTCCTCCGGCAGCTATTATGGCTTCAGCGAGGCTAACGCCCTGGAAAGCCAGAGCGAGCGACTGGACAACAAGCGTCAACGCGAAGAGATCTCTGTCGCGCAGTCCTTTGGCGCCGTCAGTAGCCTGGCGATTTCCGCTTATTCACAAACGTACTGGCACAGCAACAGCAATGATGAAACGGTACATCTCGGGTTCTATAGCGCCTGGAAAGGCGTGTCGTGGGGCGTAGGCTATTACTACACCCAATCCTCCGACCGGGAAAAAGCCGATCGCTCGTGGTCATTTAACCTCAACATCCCGCTGGGCGGCTGGCTGGACGAGAGCTCGGTCGGCTACAGCACCACCTCCGATAATAACGGCCACTCATCGCAGCAGGTTTCGCTGTACGGCGCGGTGCCTGGACGCGGCGATCTCGATTACTCGCTGCAGCAGGGCCATGCTAACGCCGGGCAGGGGAGCAACAGCAGCGCTGCGCTGGATTATCACGGCGGATATGGCAGCGCCCAGCTGGGTTATCGCCATGATAGCGCCAGCAACCAGCTGACCTGGGGAGCTTCGGGCTCCGTAGTGGCGCACCCGCATGGCGTCACGCTGGGGCAACCCGTCGGCGACAGTTTCGCCATCGTCCGTGCTCCAGGCGCGGCGGATGTGGCGATTGAGGACGGTACTAACGTGCATACCGACGGGCGCGGCTATGCCGTGGTACCGACCTTAACGGTATACCGCAAAAACACCATCACGCTGGATACCGAATCAATGAGCAATGACACCGACGTGGATCTACAAGGTCAAACCGTCATCCCTGGCGGCGGCGCGGTGGTACTGGCGAATTACCAGACCCATATCGGCAACCGGGTGTTGTTTACGCTGCGTAATCGCGACGGGGCGGTCCCGTTCGGCGCCAGCGTACAGCTGCGTCAGCAGGAGGACGATACGGGCGTCGCGCCGCAGGGAATGGTGGCCGATGGCGGACAGGCGTATCTCAGCGGCATCCCTCAGGAGGGCGTGCTTGAGGTGAGCTGGCTGCAAAACAATATCGCGCGGCAATGCTCGCTGCATTTCCACATTGCCGATCAACAACAGCAGAACACGGTGAAAACCGTCGCTGGCCTGTGTTCGTAAACCGAGGAGAAAGAGCGATGCATCGTGGCTTTCGCTTATTACAGTTTGTGTTCCTGCTGATCGCGGGGATGTATAGCCAACACGGTTGGGCCGAGAGCTGCGGCGGCAGCGTCGGGCAGATGACGATTAACGTGCCGAATATTCGCTATCTGCCGACGCTACGCGCCGATACGCAGATGACCAACGCGATGGCCGATAACGGCGGCGGTATTCACTTCGTCTGCGATCTACAGCTGCCGACCGCGGGCTGGAAACGCATCGTGTATCAACAGCGCGCCACCACCGGTGCGCCACGGGTGATTAACGGCCAGCATGTGTATGCCTCCGCGCTTAGCGGCATGGGCTATTCGTTGGGTTTTCAGTGCGGCGGCGGCCCGATTCACTATATTGACGGCAGCGATGCGCCTGCCGGAAGTGAATCCGTAACGGTTTGCGAGAGTTCGCAGCAGTCGACGCTGCTGGCCCAGCGGGAGGTGGTGGTGAAAGCATATATCATCTTTTATAAAACCGGCGATGTTGCGCTGGTCAGCGGCAATCACGCCAGCGTCCCGGGGCAGCCGCAGGTGGGAAATTTATATATTGAAAAACAGGACGCTGGCAACGCCTCCCACGTGGCTAGCGCGCCGGTCAGTATCGATCTCGCTGCCCTCAACGTTGATATTGGCGCCAGCGGCAGTTGTCAGGTGACCCGCGCGTCTATCGGCGTCAATCTGGGCACGGTGAATAAAGCGGAGTTCAAAGGCAAAACCAGCACCGCCGGCGCGGCGCAGACCTTTAGCATTCCGGTATATTGCAGCACGCCGACCGATATCCGGATTGGTTTTTTTGGCGTCACCGCCGACCCCAGCATCAGCGATTCCTTAGCGCTGGCCCAGGTTGACGGCGCTGCCAGCGGGGTGGGGATAAAACTGAGCTATGGTAACAATCCGGCCCCGGCGCCGCCCGCGGGAACCGGTGTGAAAATGAATGTCTCCAGTAATCTACCGGTGCTGAAACATGTTACCGCCAGCAGCGCCGCCGCTGCCGAGAGTATCAATTTTACCGCCCAGTATGTGCAGACGGGAGATGCGGTAACCCCCGGACGGGCGAATAGCCTGGCGACCTTTGCGCTCGAATATAACTAAGCGCCCTTAGTTTGCGCCGCGACTGGCAATAGTTTCCGCTTTCCAGCAGCGGGTGGCGGTCCCGTTACCAGACGGGCGCAGCGGCTGCGGTTTCTCGCAGCCCGCGCCGGCGAACGGACAGCGATCGCGGAAGTAGCAGCCCTCGGGCAGATGGCGATTGCCGGGTAATTCCGTGTTGCGCGGCGCGTCGCCCAGCGCCGAGCCGATACGCGGCACCGAGTCCATCAATAGCCGGGTATAGGGATGGGCCGGGTTATCGAGGACCTGACGCGCCTCGCCCATCTCGACGATTTGCCCGAGATACATCACGGCGACGCGATCGCTCATATGGCGCACTACGGAAACGTTATGCGAAATGAGGATATAGGTCAGGTTCTGCTGTTTTTGCAGCTCGACCAGCAGGTTGAGGATCTGCGCCTGTACCGAAATATCCAGCGCCGAGGTCGGCTCATCCAGCACCATAATATCCGGCTTTGCCGACAGCGCGCGGGCAATGGCAATGCGCTGACGCTGGCCGCCGGAAAACTCGTGCGGTAAGCGGTCGAGATACTCCGGGCGGATACCTACCTGCAACGCCAGCTGCTCTGCCAGAAGACGTCGGGCCTTTTCACTGGGGCGCGATTGGATCCACACCGGCTCGGTGATGGTGCGCCAGACCGGCAGCCGTGGATCCAGTGAGGAGAGCGGGTCCTGAAACACCATCTGCATACGCCCGCTGCCGGACGCCGTCGCGCGCTCAAACTGGCCGTGAGAAGGCTTAAGCATGCCCATCAGCAGCCTGGCGAGGGTACTTTTCCCGCAGCCGGATTCGCCGACGATACCTAAGGTTTCACCGCGATACGCCGTGATATCCAGCCCGTTTAGCGCATATACCCGTTCGACGACTTTGCCGCGCCAGTTCTTGCGCGCCGGGAAGTTAAGATGAACATCGTTCAGTTGCAGCAGCCTCTCAGACATGCGTTTTCTCCCGTTGCGGGTACCAGCAGGCCGCCTGCTGCCCGGTCTGTTCTATCGGGCGGAGCATCGGCGTGATGCCGCAGCCCTCGCCGGCGGCAAAGCAGCGTTCGCGAAAGGCGCAGCCGCCCGGTAATCGCGCCAGATTCGGCACCGTGCCAGGAATCGAGCGCAGCAGCGAACGCGGCTCGCCGTTATCCGGGGCGCTGTCGAGCAGGCCAACGGAGTAGGGATGCAGAGGATGATGCAGCACCTGCTGAGTTAAACCGCTTTCAATCACCGCGCCGGCATACATGACGTACAGCCGATCGCAGACCTGTGAAACCACCGCCATATCGTGGCTGATAAACAGCACCGCGGTGCCCGTGGCCAGCGCTTTCTGTTTTAGCAGGCGCAGCACCTGGCGTTGAACGGTCACGTCCAGCGCGGTGGTCGGTTCATCGGCAATCAGCAGGTCGGGCTCGCAGGAAAAGGCGATGGCGATCATTACCCGCTGGCGCATCCCGCCGGAGAGTTCGAAGGGGTAACGTTCCATCACCCGCTGCGGATCGGCGATCTGCATATCCGCCAGCAGCGCGACCGCCCTGGCGCGCGCCTCGCGGGCAGAGAGGGGACGATGCTGACGAATAACGTCGACCATCTGCTTGCCGATCCGCCGCGTGGGATTCAGCGCGGTCATCGGCTCCTGAAAAATCATCGCCACCCGGCGGCCGCGAATATCGCGCATCTCTTTTTCCGATGCTTGCAGAATATCGTTGCCCAGCAGAGTCACCTGGCCGCTGTGAATCTGATAGCTTGCCGGCGGCAGCAGACGCATCGCCAGCATGGCGGTGACGGATTTGCCGGAGCCCGATTCACCCACCACGCCAACTATTTCGCCGCGGTCGATATGCATCGAGACCGCGTTCAGGACATGTACTTCCCCCTGATAGACAGGGAAGCTCAAACGGACGTTGTCGATTGTCAGAACCCGATTACTCATGCGTTGCGTCCTCCGGACTTCGGATCCAGTAAATCCTGGATCCCATCCCCAAACAGATTAAACCCGACGGCGGTGATCAGGATCGCCGCCCCCGGGAAGGCGCAGTACCACCACTGATCGAGGACGTAGTTGCGCCCGTTTGCCACCATCGCCCCCCACTCGGCGGTGGGCTGCTGCGCGCCGAGGCCGATAAAGCCTAGCGTCGCCGCCATCAGAATGGCGCTGCCGATATCCAGCGATGCCTGCACCACCAGCGGCGGCAGGGCGTTGCGTAAAATATGCCAGCTGATCAGGTGCCAGCGGGAGGCGCCGAAGGTCACCGAAGCTTCGACGAAGCTGTGCTGGCGCACCACCAGCGTTTGTCCGCGCGCCAGACGGACATAAAACGGAATGCGCACAATGGCGATCGCCAGCATGGCGTTGAATAAGCTTGGGCCTAACGCGGCGGCCAGCGCCATCGTCAGCACCAGCGAAGGGATCGACAGCATGATATCCATCAGCCGCATGATCAGCGCATCGCTGCGTCCGCCGAGCACGCCGGATAGGCAGCCCAGCAGCGAGCCGCTGATCCCGGCGATCAGCACCACCGCCAGACCGGCGGCGATCGATTGCTGGCTGCCGATCAGCACCCGGCTGAACAGATCGCGACCGACCTCGTCGGTACCGAACCAGTGGGACAGCGAGGGCGCCTGCAGACGGGCGGTGAGATCGATAGCGTTGGGATCGTGCGGTACCAGCCACGGCGAGAAGATCATCAGAAACAGCATGATCAACATAATGGCGCCACCGATCAGCGTCAGCGGGCTTTTGCGTACCAGCCACAGACGGCGCTTCCACGCGGTGTTGCGGCGGGTTTTTTCGATAGCGCCGGGGCGTTCCTGGGTCATCATCACTTAGTTTTCTCCCCGACCCATGCGCGGGTCTATCCATAAATAGAGCAGGTCGACGAGCAGATTGACCAGCACGTAAGCAAAGGACACCACCACGGCAAAACCCATCACCGCCGGGAAATCGAGCGCCTGAATAGAGGAGACCACGTAGGCGCCCATCCCGGGCCAGGCAAAAACGGTTTCGGTCAGCACCGCGCCGTACAGCAGATCGCCCAGCGCCAGCCCCAGCACCGTAACTGAGGGAATCAGCGCGTTAGGCAGCGCATAGCGCATCACGATGGTCCATTTAGGCAGGCCGCTGGCCAGCGCAGTGCGGATGTAATCTTCACTCAGCTGCTCCAGCATCGCGGAGCGAATTTGCCGGGCGACAATCCCCAGGTGGACAAAGGCCAGCGTGGTTGCAGGCAGAATCAGATGCTGCAGCGCGTTAAAGAACACATCGATGTTGCCTTCCAGCAGCGAATCGATCAGATAAAAGCCGGTCACGCGGGTTGGCGGGTCAAACCAGTCGTCAAGGCGCCCGCTGCCGGGCAACCAGTCCAGTTTGCCGTAAAACAGGACAATCACTCCCAGCCCCAGCCAGAACGCCGGGGTAGAGATTCCGGTCAGCGCCATCAGGCGAACCAGGTGATCGGTCCAGCGGTTGCGATACACCGCCGAAAGCACCCCCAGCGGAATGCCGACCACCAGCGCGATAAACAGGGCGCAGAAAGCCAGTTCGAGCGTGGCCGGGAAAAAGGTCTTTAAATCTTCCAGCACCGGGCGACCGGTGCGGATTGAGGTCCCCAGATCGCCGTGCAGCAGGGCGTTAACATAATGGAAAAACTGCTGCCATAACGGTAAATCCAGCCCCAGCTGCTGGCGGATATGGCGGACGATTTCGTCGCTCGCGCGATCGCCTGCCAGCAGGCGCGCCGGATCGCCGGGAATGAGGTGCGAAATAATAAAGGTGATCACGCAGACGCCGGCGACGACGAGGACCAGCCCCCAACTGCGTTGTCGAATTAAACCCCAGAAACTCATGATGACGCCCTCTGCCGGGCCCGCTACGGCCCGGCATGACAAGGTTAAGCTGCGCTATTTGTGCATATCGGCAATATTGAAAATCTGCTCGAGCATCGGGTTAAAGACGAAACCCTTGACCTCTTTGTTCATCGCCACCTGATAGTTCTTCTGGAACAGATAGACGTAGGCGGCCTCATCGATAACGGTTTTCTGCGCCGCCTGATAATCCCGGGTGCGTTCTGTCTGGTCGGTAGTGGCGACGGCCTGTTTGAGCAGCGCGTCAACCTGCGGGTTGGCATAGAACGAACGGTTGCCCGGCAGCCCTTTCTTATCTGACTCGAACCAGTAGTTCATGAACATATAGGGGTCGGCGAAATCCGGGCTCCAGTTGCCGATAGCGATATCGTAATCCCCTTTACCAATGCGCTCGCGCATGGTGGCGTTAGCCAGTTTTTCCAGCTTCACCTGGATGCCGAGGGTTTGCAGATTCGCCTGGGTGGAGAGGGCGATGGGCTCCCAGTTCGGGTCGTTATCGGAGTAGAGGAACGACAGGGTTTTTGGCTTATCGGCGACGTTGGCCAGCGCGGCTTTGGCTTTATCCATATCAAGGGAATACTGCATCGCGCTCGGGTCAAAGCCCCACATACCGTCGGGGATTGGGCCGCGCATCTGTTTGCCGTTGCCGCCGAGAATGCCGCTGACCATCCCTTGATAATCGGTGGCCCAGGAGACGGCGCGGCGTAAATCGACCTGATTCATCGGCGCTTTGCTGTTGTTGAGATACAGGTAGGTCACGCGCAGCGCCGGATAGTCATACACCGCCACGCTATCCTGCTTCTTCAGGGCCGCAAACTGGTCGACCGGCAGCGCATCGGCAATATCCAGATCGCCCTTGGTCAGCTGCAGACGGCGGGCGGCGCTTTCACCAATAATTTTCACCGTCACCCGTTTAAAGGTCGGCTTCGTGCCGCTGAAGTGCGGGTTGGGCACCAGCACCAGCTGCTGGCCTTTCTGCCAGCGCTGCAGCATATAGGCTCCCGAGCCGGCGGTATGTTCCGCCAGCCAGGCGCGGGCGTCATCGGCGGCGTGGGCCTTCAGGACCGCCGGGTTGACGATCGACGCGCCATCATTGGCCAGGGTGTGGAGGAACGGAGCGAACGAGTCCGGCAGGATGAAACGCACCGTGGCGGGATCCACGGCCTCAATTTTCAGCCCGCTCGGGAAGGCTTCCGAAGGACCTTGCTTAATGCGCATCAGACGTTCGAAAGAGAGTTTTACCGCTTCGGCGGTGACCGGCGTGCCGTCGTCAAACTGCATGTTTTTGTGCAGTGAAAAGGTCCAGGTTTTACCGTCATCAGAGACCTGCCAGCTTTCGGCGAGGTCGCCCTCGACGTCCGTTGAGCCTTTCCCGTCCTGGGTTTTGTATTTGACCAGTCGCTGATAGGCCGGGTAGGTGACCGTCCAGTCGTTATTATCAATAGTGACGGCCGGGTCGAGCGTCTGCGGATCGGCGGCTTTACCGATGACCAGCATATCTTTGGGCACGGCAGCATAAGCCGGGGCGACAGCCGCTGCCAGCGCAACGGCCAACAGCAGCGGGCGAAAACCGGTAAAAGAGGTGCGACTCATATTCATGGAATGACTCCGTCAGTGTGAGCGGGGGACAGGCAGGCGAAAACATCGTCAAGGAGCGGATAACCGGCCGCATCCGGTAATTCGAAGTGCCACCATTCCGTGGAAATACCCTTAAAGCCGCCGCCAAACATAATGGCGTTCAATAGCAGGCGGTTACGTTGGGCGGCCTGGGGAACTGCCGGGTGATAAGGGTGAGAGAGATCGTCCATCTCATCGAAGGCGGTGCCCATATCCAGCGGATGGCCGTTTTCGTCGATTAACGTCACATCAATAGCGGTACCGCGGCTGTGGTTCGAACCCAGCGCAATCGGCACCACGTAGTCCTGGTTCGGACAGGCGTTCCACAGCAACTGCTGCGCCTGCTGCGGACGATAGGCATCGAGAACCTGCAGATTCAGGCCCGCCAGCTGTGCGATGCGCAGGGATCTCTCCAACGCCGCCGCCGCATCCGGGTGCAGCAGGCAGCGGGCTTCGGCATAGATGGGCTGGCCGGTAATGTTATCGGCGCTGGCGTACTTGAGATCGATAGCCAGCGCCGGAAAGCGCGCGCGGATATCGACCAGAGTGACTTGCTGATTCATCTGTTGTTTCCTGTCCTGGAGCCTGACGAGCAGGCGCTTATTCACGTTCAAATTGACCAAACTCCTGCTGCAGCGCCCGGTTTTCGGCCAGCCGGCGCGACAGCGTCGGGCCGAGTTGCTCGACGACCGCGGAGAGCAGCAGGTTGAAAAGACAGCTGATTGGGGCGAGGGAATCCCAAAAATGACCGGTATCGGTTTTGACCTGCAGCAGATCGACCGGATAGTCGCGGGCCCACGGACACCAGATATCGGTGACCAGCGCGGTGGCAATGCGCCGCTCGGCGGCAACCCGACAGAACTGGCGGGCGGTGCTGGAGTAGGCGCGGGTATCCGTCAGGATGATGTAAGGGTGTGCGTATTCGGAGTTCAGCGACTCCAGCCAGCTACCGGAGCTGCCGTCGGCATAGGTCACGCGCGGGCGCAGGTATTCGAGATGGCTAAAAAAGCTGTTGGCGATGCCTCGCGTGGACTGGATCCCGAGCACAATCACCGTATCGGCCTGGGCGATCCGCGTGCTGACTCGGGCGAAGGTCTCTTCCTGCGCCAGCTGATAAACATAGCGGATCGCATCCAGCTCCATCTGCAGCGACAGGCTGGCGCGATCGGGCTGGGTTTGCTGCTGCGCCCAGGAGTCGAGGCGGTCGATGACGCCCCAGTGTTTATAGGGCGCCGGGGTATGATCTTTCAGACCGTTTTTGACGTCGTCGAGGTTACGATAGCCGAGCTTACGCAGGCAGCGGCCGACGGTGATCCCGCTGGTGCCGGTCGCCAGCGCAATGCTATCGGCCGTTTCATAGGGAATATGTTCCCGATGGCTCAGTAGCCAGCTGCCGATGCGTTTTTCACTTGGCGTCAGCTGGCTAAATATCGACTCGATCGTACGAAACAGCCTGGAGTTATCGTTCATACCCGCCTCTCAATGAGATTTCTCTCTCATGAACCCGCATTGTGTTACTCAACTAACAAAGCACGATGCATGCCATCTGTTCCGGAAAACCGTTTTTTGCGGTATCACTGGGAAAATGCGCGAGGCAGGCGAACAAAGAGCGTATATTTTCGCCAGAATATGCACAAAGAAAGTGCAACGTTTCCTGGTTGTGCATCACAAAAATAAAACATACGATTAACAATGTTGTAATCTGTGCAACAAATGAGCAGAAAATAAAGCGCGCTGGAATCGTGCAAAACCTTCACAAAACCCACGTATTGATAAGGATGATGGTATGAACTTAAAGGTCTGTCTGACCTTCGTACTCGCGAGTATTGCCTGCGGTAGCCAGGCGCGGGATCTGCAGGCGATTCAACAAAGCGGTGAGTTGAAAGTGGGCGTTCCGGGCGACTATGCTCCGCTGGCGTTCCACAACGAAGCGGGCGAACTGCGCGGTTACGACGTGGATATGGCAAAGGATCTGGGGCAGAAGCTGGGGCTTAAGGTCACCTTTGTGCTGACCAGTTGGCCGACGCTTTCCGGCGATCTGAAGGCCGATAAGTTTGATATTGCGATGGGCGGTGTCACTGAAACCCCGGAACGGGCAAAAGATTTCGCCCTCAGCCATCCGGTGGTGGCCAACGGCAAAATCGCCCTGGCGAACTGCATGGCCGCCCCGGCGCTCGGTAGCCTGGAAAAGATTGACCGCCCCAATGTGAAAGTGATTGTTAACCCGGGCGGCACCAACCAGAGCTACGTCGATGCTCATCTCAAACATGCGCAGATTATCAGAGTCAAAAATAACGTCGATAACCTCGAGGCGTTACGCCAGAAAACCGCCGATATGATGGTCACCGACCTGATTGAAGGCGTCTATTACGAGAACAAAGAGCCCGGTGTCTTCTGCGTCGCGACGGATAAACCCTTCCCGGGCACCGCCAGTTTTAAAGTCTATATGATGAACAAAGATAATCAGCCGCTGCTGGAGAAGGTGAACCACTGGCTGGACAGTCAGGATAAAAATATCCTCAAACAAAAATGGAAGATTCACGAATAGGTGCCGGCGGAGATAACCTTACCGACGGGTAAAGATATCTCCGCGAAATCGCGCCCCTGCGCGGAGCACGCGCGGACTACACAACCTGCCCAAACTCCAGCTTGATAATCCGATCCGCCAGGTAAAAGTAGCGGTCGTCGTGGGTGATCGCGACGATGGTCCGGCCTTCGGCTTTGAGCATTGGCAACAGCTCCAGGTAAAACACGGCCTTAAACTCCGGGTCCTGATCGGCGGCCCACTCATCAAACAGATACAACGGGCGCGCCTCCAGCCAGGCCTGCAGCAGCGCCAGCCGCTTGCGCTGTCCCTGCGAGAGGGCGGTCGTCGAAAAACGGCCGTTCTGGAAACGTACTTTATGACTGAGCTTTAGCAGATGCAGCAAATGCGCCACCTGCGCGGGCGTCCGCTCATGGATAAACGCCACGTCGTCAAAAAGAAAAAAATCGCTGAAAACCACAGAGAACAGCTGGCGATAGCCTGCCTGCTGGTCGGCGGCAATCTTGCTGCCGTTCAGTAAAATGGCCCCGCTATCCGGAGGATAAAGGCCGACCAGCAGATTGGCGAGCGTGGTTTTGCCGCTGCCGTTACCGCCGACCACAAACACCAGTTCCCCGGGCGTAAACTGCAGATTCAGCGGCCCGAGGGTAAAGCGTTCGCCATCTTCTCCCTGGTACTGATAGCGAACCTCTTGCAGCGTCAGGGAGCGGAAGGGCACCGCAGGCAGCGGGCGCTGCGGCTGTTCCGGGGGCAGATGGTCACGCAGGTGCTGCACCCGCTGGAGCGCCACCCGGGCGCTGGCAATCGTTGGCAGCGATGACAGCACGCCTTCGACCGGCACAATCATGTAGAGAAAGATCATGACGTAGCCGGTGATGGCTGCCGGATCCAGCGTCAGGGAGTCCCGCAGGCCGAACAGCACCAGGCCGATAAAGGCAAAAAACAGAATACTTCCCCAGCTGGTGGCCAGCCCGTAGAGGACATACCCGCGGGTCCGTTCCCGGCGGACGGCTTCAATGTTGTCCGCCAGCTCGCCATACACAAATCGCTGGCGGCGAGCGGCATTAAGCCGGTATTCGCGTCCGCCGTCGAACAGTTTTTTGCACTGTTGAATCAAGGTGTCTTCCCGCTGTCGCGACCGGCGCAGCAGGCCGATCGCCCGGCCGTGGGCGGCGCGATAGCCCAGAGTGCCGAGGGCTATCGCCACCAGCGCCAGTGCGAGAACGCTGGCGGAGAGGGTGGCGAGGTAAATCAGGCAGCCGATAATGACCGCGCCGTAGATAAACAGGTTTGGCAGGCTGACAAAAAATACCACCAGGGTGTCGAGATCCTGAGTCAGCACTGACACCGTTTTCGCCATCCCGGCACGTTCCAGCGACAGCCAGCGGGTCTCGCTGACGTGGCGGGTGAGCTCGCCGCGCAGGTGCGCCTTTACTTTCTGCCCGAGAAACATAAACGTGGTCTGCGAGACAATCCGGGTCGCCAGCATCAGCAACGCCAGCAGCGCAAACTGTATTCCCGGAGCGAGAGCGCTTTTCTCCTGCGGCAGCGTCAGACTGTGGTTAATCATAGCCAGCAGCGACGCATTGCTAAACCCGCTGATTAACCCGGCGACAACCGCCAGCAGCAGCCAGCCGCCGACCATACGAAATAAAATCAACAAAACCGACATGCGGCATTCCTTTTTTTCATGGCTTTTTATCTGTTATTCAGCCCCACGCTGGCCCTTTGCGCGAATCAACGGCCAGACCAGCAGCGGGACGCCAATAAGCGAGGCCACCAGTCCGACCGGAAGCTGGCGCGGATAGAGCGCGTTGCGTCCCAGCCAGTCGGCGAGGGTCATAATGCAGGCGGAGAGCAGCGCGGCGGTGTAGAGCTGCGCCAGCGCGCCTTTGACACCGGTTTTACGCGCCAGATGCGGCCCGAGCAGGCCAATAAACGACACCGGGCCAACCAGCAGCGTGGCGAGCCCGGTCATCAGCGCCGCCAGCGTCAGTACCCCGAAACGGGCGCGGGGCAGGGAAAGCCCCAGAGAACCGGCAACCCCGCCGAGCGGCAGCAGCACCAGCCAGCGGCGGAACAGCGACGTCAGGGTCAGCAAAATCAGGGTGGCAATAAACAGCCACTGCGCCAGAGGGGCGCTGATGTAATAGGTACTGCCGGTCATCAGCGGCAGCAGCACCGAGCTGGCAGCAAGGTTATTGAGCATGACCATGCTCACCGCCGCCTGGCACAGGGCATTGAGGGCGACGCCATTGAGTAACACCCGCTGCGGATTAAAGGCGCTGCGGCGGCTGTTCCACATCGTCAGCAGCAGGCTGATAAGCGCGCCGCAGAGGCTGCTGAACAGCAAAAAAGTGCTGCCGTGGGTGGGAAACAGCAAAATATACACGGTCACCCCCATCGCCGCGCCGCCGCCGATACCCAGCACTTCAGGACTGGCGAGCGGATTGCCGCTAACCCGCTGCATCAGTACCCCCGCGCCAGCCAGCAACGCGCCGGCGCTAATGGCCGCCAGCAGACGCGGCAGCCGTAAAGGCAGCAGATGAGCCAGCTCAGCCGAATGCGCCCAGTGCCAGTGGGTCAGACCGTGGCCGAAAAACAGCGAGATAGCCACGGATACCGCGAGGGCGAGCACTGCCGCCCAGGGAATCCAACGGCTGGTGTGGGACGACATCTGCGGCGGCGGGGCGGTATCCAGACTCTGCTGACGGGCGAAGCGTGCCAGCAGGATCAGCAGCGGTCCGCCGGTCAGAGCGGTTAACATCCCCACCGGCAGCAGCTGGCCGTTAAACAGGGAAACACGTGAAACGCAAAGGTCGGTAAACCACAGCAGGCCTGAGCCGGTCAGGGCGCTATGCAACACCAGTTGGCGCGAGGTGCGCGCGCCGCCAAAACGGGCGAGATGCGGTGCGGCAAGACCAATGAAGCCGATGACGCCGACGGCATTGATGATAAGCGCGCTCATCACCAGCGCCAGCAGCACCGCGGCGGCACGAATCCGCAGCGGTGAAGCGCCAAGACTATTCACCATTGTTTCCGGGAGCTGCAGCAGTTCCAGCGGGCGAAATAGCAGCATCAGTAGCCCGACGCACAGCGCCAGCCACGGCAGCAGCGCCAGCAGCAGATGGCTGTCCTCCTGCGCCAGCGAACCGCCGCCCCACATCAGCACGGTCAGCAGGAAACGGTCGTTGATAATGGCGATCAGCATGGTCAGCGCACCGCACCACAGGTTAATCATCATTCCCGCCTGAATCATCACCAGCGGAGAGAGGCGCTGGCGCCAGCTCAGAAGCAGAACCAGCAGCAGTGCGACCAGCTCGCCGCCGATAATCATCCCCATCCGCATTCCGCCGGTCAGCGCCGGTAGCCACAGCGACGCCAGGCCCATCGCCAGGGTTGCGCCGGAAGTCATCCCGAGGGTGATCGGCTCCGCCAGCGGGTTGCGCAGCGCGCGTTGCATCAGCCAGCCGCACAGCCCGAGCGTCGCGCCGCCTACGATGGCCATCCCCTGTCGTGGAAGCCACATGCTGTGCAGGATAATCGCCGTCGGCTGTACGTTGTGGGCATCGAACAGCGCGGCAAACCCGCCCTGATGCCGCACATCGCCGACCGCCAGCAGCAGAGAAGCCAGCCACAGCATGCCGATAACGCCCCAGGAGAGATGACGGGAAAAGGGCTCATGCATCGCGCCACCCCGCCATCAGCTGGCTGAAAATATCGGCAAAACGCCCGGCGGTGATCAGTGCGCCGGCGTTGCTGATGGGCTGCTTAATCAGCGCGAGTGGATAGCGTGAGGTCAGCGGCAGGCTTCGCCACAGCCGGCTTTGCTGCCAGTGCGCTACCGCCTCACGCTGATCCGCCGCGACCAGCAGGATCGGTCGGGCATCGAGGGTGGCGATACGGGTGAGCTCCACCAGGACGTTGCCTTCGGCGCCGCCGCTTGCACGCCAGGCGTTGCGCATCCCGCAGGCCGCCAGTACATCGCCCGGCAGACTACCGGCGGTATACAACCGCAGGTGTAACGCATCCACCGGGGAAGCGAACAAGACCGGCTGAAGCAGTTTCTGCGCATAGCCGCGGGCACGGATAATGCGCTGGGACAGACCGGCGATCAGCGCGGCCGCCTGGGGTTCACGTTTAAGTACGATACCCAGCTGTTGCGTGGCGCTAATAAAGGCGCTGAGGCCGTGGGCGGGCAGCGTCACGAGGGGGGCCACCTGCGCCAGAGCCGGTTTTAACAGGGCGTGTTGGGGAGTGATCACAATTGTGTCCGGTTTCAACGCATAGAGCGTTTCCAGATTAGGTTGAAACAACAGGCCTAAATCCTGCACCGTTGCCGGCAGAGTCGGAACGGAGATCAGTTTGCGATACCAGTCCGGCGCCGAAACCCCCGCTGGCGTAATGCCGAGAGCGAGGATCATTTCGGTCAGCCCCCAGTCCAGTACCGCCAGCCGCTGTGGCACAGGCGAACTGCTGGCCCACGACAGAGCGGGGGCCAGCAGGGCAGCAGTGAGCAACCTGCGTCGTGACAGCATGGCTACCACTTGTAGTTCACGGTGGCAATCAGCTGGCGTTTCATCGCATATTCGCAGCCGTTATCCTGACACGAGGCGAGATAGGTTTTATCCGTCAGGTTGGCGGCGTTAAGCGCCACGCCCCATTCACGCCACTGGTAGCCAATTCGCGCGTCGTACACCGTCGCCGCCGGGACTTTCAGGCTGTTATCGCTGGTGGCATAGCTGCTGCCGATATAACGCACGCCGCCGCCCAGCGAGAAACCGTCGAGCGGGCCGCTCAGCGCATACTGGGTCCACAGCTTGGCGCTGTGACGGGAAATCCCCACCGGATGTTTGCCTTCCGTGCCGTCGTTAGCGCTGGTGACTTTCGGGTCGGTGAAGGCCCAGGATGCCAGTACCGACCAGGCCGGGGTGAGGTTGATTTTGCCGTCCAGTTCGACGCCGCGAGAACGGATCTCACCGGTTTGCACGCTGAAGTTGGCATGATCCGGGTCCGGAGTGGCGACGTTGGTTTCACGCAGGTTAAACAGCGCAAGGGTAAACAGCGCATCGAGGCCAACCGGATCGTACTTCAGACCAATCTCCGACTGTTTACCTTCGGTGGGCTTAAAGGCGTGGCCGTAGAAATCGGTATTGCTGCTCGGCACGAACGACGTCGAATAGCTGATGTACGGCGCCAGTCCGTTGTCGAAGTGGTAGAGCAGCCCGGCGCGGCCGGTGGTGGCGTAATCGTTACGTTCGCTGCGGCTATCGGTAAGCAGATCGGTGCTTTTCGTTTTCGCCGCATCGTACCGCCCGGCGAGATTGACGCTCCAGTTATTCCACTCCAGCTGATCCTGTAAATAGAACCCGGTTTGATCCAGAGTTGAGTGGGTATTGCTGGTGAAGGCCGGTTTTTCAACCGGGGTGCTGTAGTCCGGATCGAGATAGTTGATCGGGCTGGCATCGCCGTAGCCGGCCTGGCTGCGTACCGAAGTGTGCATCCGGTCGATTCCCGCCAGCAGAACGTGAGCGATCGGGCCACTTTGCAGGTGAAACTCCGCCTGGTTGTCCACCGCAAAGTTGGACATGGTCTCTTTCAGGTTCATCGAATAGCGGTCTATCAACGGCGCGTCGGCGTGCTCGCCCCACGGATAAACCATCAGATAGTTACCTGTACTGCTGATATAGCGCAGGTTCTGACGGAAGATGACCGTATCGTTAAAGTCATGGCGGAACTGATAGCCAATACTGCCCTGTTCACGCTCGTACTTATCAAAACCGGGCTGTCCGCCGTAGAAGCTGGTGGAGATCTGCCCGTTAGGGTTATGGGTCAGGGTGCCTGAGAGCGGCATCTGGTTGTAGAAGCCGCTGTCCGGGTCTTTGCGCAGCTGTGCAAGGAGGGTCAGGCTGGTTCGCTCGTTCGGCTGCCAGGTCAGCGAAGGGGCAATATCATAGTGCTGGTAGCGGGTGTGATCGACCTGGGTTTGCGTATCGAAAAAGGTCCCTGCGACGCGGCCCAGTAGCGTTTTGTCGGCGTTCAGCGGGCCGGTAATGTCGAAACCGGTGCCAAACAGGTTGTTATTGCCCGCGGTGACATAAACCTGACCGCCGGCGTCAGCCTGCGGGGTTTTGCTCACCATATTGACGATCCCACCCGGATTGGCCTGCCCGTAGAGCACCGATGCCGGCCCTTTGACTACCTCTATACGCGAGAGCAGGAACGGATCCCACGCCGGGCGGCTCCACCAGGCTTCACGCGGCAGACGCAGGCCGTCGAGATATTCGTCGGCTTCGAATCCACGCACGATAATGGTGTCGAAACGGGTATCCGGTCCGGCGTTTTCCGAGGCGACGCCGGAGACGTAGCGTAGTGCTTCCGGAATCGTCTTTGCCGCCTGCGCCTCAATTTGCGCCTGGGTGATGACGGCAATACTTTGCGACGTCCGGCTAATCAACTGGCTGGATTTACTGCCCGCCGTCGCGCTGTGCGCAACGATGTTGCTCTCGTCATCCTGCCCCTGTGCACCGGCATCGGCGGTAACCACTATCGTCTGTTCTTTTGTGCTATCCTGCCCGTTATCCGCAGTGAACGCTTGCCCGCTGTATCCTGCGATGATCGTACATGCCAGTACTTTCAACGGTTTATCCCTGAGAAACTTGCCAATCTGTCTCATAGCATTTCCGACTGTTATTAGAATTGGATGGAAATGATAATTATTCAACTTCAAAAGAGAAGCCTGTCCATGGCAGAATGGCGCGACTGGTCACCTGGATGTCGCCATTCGGACAAAAGTTGTCTCTAAACGCAGCAGTACGGATAAATGGTGAGAATCGGACAAAGGGCAGGTGAAGATGACAATCCCGCACGCTATTGAAGGGCTACGCCAGCTGAAATATACCCCCGGCAGCGAAGAGCCGGTTCATCAGCATGAACAAGGGCAACTGATCTACCCGCTGCGCGGTGTGGCAAAAATTGTGACTCCGCAGCATATCTGGCTGCTGTCGCCCGGTCGTGCCATCTGGCTGCCCGGCGGTTTGTCGCACGGCCTGCAGGCGATTGATCACGTCGTGACGCAAAATCTCTATTTAACCCCTCAGGCCTCGCGTCAGTTTGGCCTCCAGTGCCGTGGACTGGCCGCTACCCCGCTACTGCATACCCTGATTGCAGCAGGTCTGGAAGAGGCCGTGTCGACGGAACGTCAGGCGCTGATTCTGGCGTTGTTGAGCGACGAGCTGGCCCGCTTGCCTGCCAGCATGCTGTGCCATGTCATTCTCCCCAGCGACCGGCGCGTGCGCCAGGTGTGCGATACTCTTTGCCGCGAGCTGGACCATGCGGCCACGCTGGCGTGGTGGGGGCAAAAAGTGGGGGCCAGCGAGCGCACGCTGGCGCGGTTGTTCCGCGAAGAGACCCATCTCAGTTTCTCAGAATGGCGTCAGCAGATTCGTCTGCTGGAGGCGGTATGCAATCTCGCGCGCGGCGTGACGGTGAGCAAACTGGCTCATGAACTGGGGTACGCTAGCGCCAGCGCGTTTATCGCGATGTTCCGTAAAAAGCTTGGCGTGTCGCCGCAGCGCTACATTCTGGCCACCGGCGGCCGGGAGTAAGCGTCAGATTTTTCCGCCCTGCGGCCTTTAGCCTTTTCGCCCCTTTGCACGAGTGCGGATGGTATCCCGCATCGCGCGAATTAAGGTCTCTTTGCTGCGTCCGCGACGAAAAATCAGTGAGAAGGGAGCCTGGTAGCCATATTCTGTCGGCAGCAGGGCGCGCAGCTTTTGCGCTTGTACCCACGGCAGCGCATAGTGCTCCGGCAGATAGCCGATATATTTGCCGGACAAGATGAGCATCAGCTGGGCCTCCATACTTTCGGCGCTGGCTTCGCTCTGCTTAAAGCCTTTACGCCCCAAATCACTGCTGCTCCAGTAGCTGCGGGTGACCATCCGCATCGGCGAAATCAGCGCTTCCGTCAGATGCTTAACGGTAAAGAGCGGGTGCTTATCGCCGCAGTAGAGCCAGTTTTGCTCGCGATAGAGCGGATGAGAAATCACGCTGTTGGCCTGAAGTGAGAAGGTCCCGACGGCGAGATCCAGTTCGTTATTCAATACGCCCTGTAAAAGCGCGTTCGGACTTCTGACCTGCAGGTTTATCTGTACCCGCGGGAAGCGTTCGCTGAAGGTCGCAATAATATCGCTCATGGGCAGCATCGGATCGGTAATCGTGGAATCGATGACGCCAAGATTAAAGATCCCGGTTTGTTCACCCCGCAGGGAGGCCGTATTGCGTTCGAAATCCTCCAGCGAATTCAGCAAATCGATGCTTTGCTGAAGGACGGTCTCCCCTTTTTCCGTTAGCGAAAATCCGCCTCTGCCACGGCGGCACAGAATGATTCCCAGCTTCTCTTCGAGCTCACTCATGTAGTTGCTGATGGCCGAAACCGTCAGGTTAAGCTCCTGCTGGGCGTTGGCGTAGCCCTGATATTTGGCGACGGTGATAAAAACGTGTAACAGGCGCAGATTGGGAAATTTGCCCACTGACATAGGGGAATACTCCACTGTAAGTCCCGGGTTTTGTTTTTATTTTTCTAAACTAATTTTTTGGCTTTGACTATTTTTTCTCTGTACTACCTTCCGCAGTATCTCTTTATCGCCCCGATAAGCCATGGAGAAACTGCAATGACATCCGCAACTGAACATGAGTTCCCGCAGCCGCAGGATGGTGAAATTCCGCGCTTTAGCGGATTACCGACCTTTTTCCGTCTTCCTTTTGCCCCGCAGGCCACAGAACTGGATATCAGCGTGGTGGGGGTGCCGTGGGATGGTGGAACCACTAACCGTGCCGGCACGCGCCACGGGCCGCGCGAGCTGCGTAATGCCTCCAGCCTGGTGCGCCGGATTCACCCGGTGACCCGCCGCTCTCCCTACGATTATGCGCGGGTAGGCGATCTGGGCGATGTGCGGATTAATCCCGTGGATCTGCAGGATAGCCTGGCGCGCATTGAAGCCTGGTATCACGCCCTTGATCGGCAGCAGGTGATGCCGTTAACCGCGGGGGGCGACCATCTCACCACCTTGCCGATTTTGCGGGCGCTGGGACGGAATAAGCCGCTGGGCATGATCCATTTTGATGCCCATTCGGACACCAACGACAGCTATTTTGGCGGTGAGCGCTTTACCCACGGCACCCCGTTTCGCCGCGCCGTGGAAGAGGGGGTTCTCGACCCGAAACGCACGGTGCAAATCGGTATTCGCGGCGCGCTATTCTCCGCGGATGAACACCGCTGGGCGGAGGAAAACGGCATCACGATTATCCGTATGGAGCAGGTCAATGAGCAGGGCATCGAACGGGTGATGCAGCGGGCGCGGGAGATTGTCGGCGACCAGTCCACCTACATCAGCTTTGATATCGACGTGCTGGATCCGGTCTATGCCCCCGGCACCGGAACGCCGGAAATTGGCGGTATGACCACCTTGCAGGCGCAGCATTGTCTCCGCCAGCTTGCCGGGTTGAACCTGATTGGTGCCGACCTGGTGGAGGTGTCGCCGCCGTTTGACCAGGGCAATCTCACCAGCCTGACCGGCGCGACCCTGATGTTCGAACTGCTTTGCCAGCTTGCCGATGCTCATCATCGGCGCATTTCAGCTTAACCGGAGCCAACTGATGAAAAAATCTCTCTCATTACGTTATCTTGCGACCTCGCTGGGACTGGCGTTGGGGCTGGCATCGGCGGCCCAGGCGGCCGATACCACTCTCTCGCCGGGAAAAATAAAAATAGCCATGGAGGTGGCCTACCCGCCATTTGAATCCTGGCAGGATGACGCCATCGTGGGTTTCGATGCCGAACTGGCGGCGCTGCTTAGCCAGAAAACAGGCTTAACGCTCCAGCTGGTGGATACGAAATTCAGCAGCCTGATCCTTGGCCTGAGCGGCGGGCGTCAGGATGCGGTGATCTCGGCGCTGTATATCACTGAGGAGCGTACCCGTCAGGCGGATGCTATCCCGTACGCCAACACCGGGGCCTATATTATGGTGCGCAGCGACAGTCCCGTTGCGCCGCAAACGGAACACGATCTCTGTGGGCTCACCGTCGGACTACAGCAGGGTACCTCATGGGTGAAAAAGCTGCAGGCGCTGTCGGCGGGCGAATGCCAGCAGCAGGGCAAAGGGGCTATCGAGATAAAAGAGTTCCCGACCTCGCCGGAGACGCTGCAGGCGCTGCTCTCCGGAAATATTCAGGCGCAGGTAGATATCGCTGGCGTGGTCAGCCTGTTTACCCAGCGTAGCAAAGGCCGCCTGAAGGTGAGTTCCCCGCAGACGATTTATCCGCAAACGCTGGGGATTTACGTTCGCAGAGGGAATACGGCGCTGGCGCAACAGCTGACTTCGGCATTGAAAACGCTGCGTGACAACGGGGAATATCATGCTTTGCTGCAGAAATATGCCGTCTACGGTATTACCGATAACGCGCCGCAGCCCTGAGATGAAAAGCGGAAATGTTGCGATAAACGAGCCATTTAATGAGATGTACGTCACGTTTTATGGCTGATTATCTCTCGAATGAAACTTAATTATCATAGTTATCAATTGATTAGTGTGTTTTTGCCATCCTTTGTGTATTCAGTGTGTAAAATTACACACTGATCACAATTCCTCTCCCCTCCGCATGTTTTAATTCCCCTCACCAAAACAGAGAGGAATTCATATGAAACACATGATGATTTGCTGCGGCGCTGGCGTAGCCACCAGCACCGTCGCTTTAAATAAACTGCAGGACTTCCTGAAAAAAGAAAATATCCTCGATAAGGTTCGTATTTCACAAGGTACCGTCGCGGAAGCCAAAACCCGTGACGATGTCGATTTTATCGTCTCGACGTCGCCCGTTGCGCTGTCCGTTCCGGTCATTAACGCTCTGCCGCTATTAACCGGCATGGGTACCGATAAAGTGTTCAACAGCGTGAAAGAATTAATTCTCGCCGAGGGTTAAGCCATGTTTATTGTTGATTACATCGTGGGGTTAGGCGCGTCGGTAATGATGCCGCTGATATTTATGCTCCTCGGTTTATTATTACGACTGTCCCTCAGTAAAGCCCTGAAAGCGGGCTTAATGGTGGGGATCGGGTTTATCGGCTTAAGCATTACCGTGAATCTGATGATCGATTCTCTGACGCCCGTCAGCCACGCGCTGGTAGAGCGTTTCGGTCTGAATCTGAACGTGCTGGATGTGGGCTGGCCCGCAGCGGCGGCGGTGGCGATGGGAACACGCGTCGGAGCGCTGGTGATTCCGGTGTGCGTGGCGATTAACGTGCTGATGCTGTACACCAAAACCACCCGGGTGTTGAACGTTGATATCTGGAACCTGTGGCATCACGCGTTTACCGGCTCGCTGGTGACGATTATTACCGATAGCCTGTGGCTGGGGATATTTGCCGCCGGGATTAACTGCATTATTACGATGGTGATTGCCGACCGCACCAGCGGCGATGTCGAAAAATATTTAAATCTCCCGTCTATTTCGGTGCCACACGGTTTTTCCGCCTCATTTGTTCCGGCGGCATGGCTGGTGAATGCTATTGTCGACCGTATTCCGGTGGTGCGTGATATTAAAATTGATACTGAAGTGATTCAGCGGAGATTATCTATTCTCGGCGACCCGGCTTCTCTCGGGGCTATTATCGGCGCGCTGCTCGGCATTATTGCCGGAATTGAAGTAAAGGCTATTTTGCAAACGGCGATTACCATGGCGGCGGTGATGACCATTATTCCACGGATGGCGAAGATGCTGATGGAAGGGGTCTATCCGATCAGCGAACGTATTCAGGAAATTGCTCAGTCGCGGGCCGGATCGTTTGGTAAAATCGCCATTGGTCTGGACTCTGCCGTCAGCGTCGGCCATCCGGTGACGCTGTCCGTTTCGATGCTGATGATTCCGGTGATGCTGGTCCTCGCGGCAATCATTCCCGGCAACCAGTTCCTGCCTTTTGCGTCATTAACCGGTTTACCCTTCGCCTTTGTTCTGGTGACGGCGGTATGCCGCGGCGATATGTTCCGCACGCTGCTGACCGGACTGTTAACCCTGAGCCTGGCGCTGCTGATTGGTACCAACCTGGCGCCGATTGTCACCAGTACCGCAGTCAGTACCGGCTTCTCGCTGCCGCAGGGCACCACCAGTATCAGTAGCGTGGATTATGCCGGGGCGATGTTGCCATGGGCGATTATCCAGAGTTTCCACCTCAAAGAGATTGGCGTCGGGATTCTGACCCTCTGTACCCTCGCGCTGGTGTTGTGGAACCGCCGCAAACTGGCACAGGAAAATGAACGGCCGACAGAGACGGCGACGGAGGCAGGAAAATGATGTTTAGCGCTCAGCGAGTACTGACGTTTAACGAGGCCGTGAGTCGGACGGCCTTACTGACCCGCCTTGCCCAAAGTCTGCTGGCGGATGGCCTGGTAAAACCGAGTTTCACCGACGGCGTGCTCGCTCGTGAGGAGGTCTACCCGACGGGGATCTTTATGGAGACCCACAGCGTTGCCATTCCGCATACCGAGTTTGAGCATGTTAACCACACCGGGTTTGCTATCGGTATCAATCGGGCCGGCGTAGCGTTTCACCGTACCGATGAGCCGGAAGAGGCGGTGGTGCCGGAGATCGTGGTGATGATGGCCATTGATAAAACTTGCGAAAAAGTGGCAATTATTCAATCCTTATTCGCATTATTAGCCGATCGCGATCGCGTTAACGATATTGTTAAAATGACGCCAGAGGAGATTGCAAAAGTGTTCACCGATGCCGTCGTCACGCAGTAAGATAAAATGATGGGCGCCAGACGGTGAGGCCGGAAGCGGAGAGGGGCAAGATGTTACGCATCAGCGACGTCATAGAGCTAGCGATGGTCAGTCGCAAGACTATCTATAACGCGATCAACAGCGGCCGGCTGAAGTATCAGCTGGTGAATGTTGATAACCGCCAGGTTCGTATGTTCCTTGAAGAGGATGTATTTGAAGCCTTTCCAAAAACCAGCCGCAGCACCACGCAAGAGCAGGAGATGCAGGCGCTACGGGAGGAGGTGGCTTCCCTCAAGTTTGCCCTCGCGGAACTGCAAAAGGCGGTCAACGCCATGGATCCTGAAAGTCAGTTCGAAATGACGTCGGTTAACGATCCGGCCAAAAAGCCCGGCCGCTAGTCAGCGGGCGGGCGCTAAGCGGTCAGACAATATCATCTACCACGCCGCCATCGACGCGCAGCGCCGCGCCGGAGGTGGCGGAGGCCTGAGTTGAGCAGACGTACACCACCATATTGGCCACTTCATCAACCGATGCCGCCCGCTGGATAACCGAGCTGGGGCGATGGGTCATCACAAACTCTTTGGCGAGCTGGTCCAGCGGTTTACCGGTTTTCGCCACTTCGTCTTTCATCATTTCGGCAAAGCCATCGGAAATCGTCGGGCCGGGCAACACGCTGTTTACCGTCACGCCGCTACCGGCCACGAATTTCGCCAGCCCACGCGCCAGCGACAGCTGAGCGGTTTTGGTCACCCCGTAGTGGATCATGTCCGGCGGAATGTTGCGCGCCGACTCCGAGGAGATAAACACCACCCGCCCCCAGCCTTTTTGCACCATCGCCGGCAGCAGCGCACGCGACAGCCGGACGCCGGACATAACGTTGGTCTGCCAGTAGTTTTCCCAGATGGCATCGTCAGTGTCGTAGAAGTCCAGCGGGCCATAAATCCCGGCGTTATTAACCAGAATATCGACGCCGGTTACCGCTTGCAGGAGCTGAGCGACCCCTTCGCCACTGCTCAGGTCGGCAACGGCGGCGCGCGGCCTGGCGCCGGGCACCTCATTTTGCAGGCGGGCGATGGCCTCGTTGACGCTACGCTCGCTGCGCCCGTTCACCACCACCTCCGCGCCGCTGGCCGCCAGCCCTTTGGCGATAGCAAAGCCAATCCCGGCCGTGGATGCGGTCACCAGCGCAACTTTCCCCGAAAGATCAATCTTCATAACTCCGGCCTTATGTGTTGTCAGACAGACCATTAAGCGTAGCAGCTGATGAGGGCGCAGGTCGGGGGATCGCCTGCGCAAAGGGTCAATAGCCCCGCTGTTTATCCACCAGATTGTTCAGCGGTAGCGCGCGTTGCTGGCGGTGAATGTTTTCCAGCAGCTGGCGAGCAACCACCTCCGCCGGCGCGATCGAAGCCATATGTGGGGTGATGACCACCTGCGGATGCAGCCACAGCGGGTCATCCTGCGGCAGGGGCTCAACGGGGAAGACATCCAGTACCGCGCCCGCCAGCCGGCCGCTATCCAGCGCCTGCAGAATATCGTGATTCACCATATGTTCGCCGCGTCCGCAGTTGATGAGTACCGCGCCTGCGGGAAGCCTGTCGAGCAGCGGCCGGGCGAGAATACCGCGGGTCTGTTCGGTGAGCGGCAGCACGTTGATCAGCGCATCCAGCTCAGCAAAAAATTCACCGGCCTGCGCGTCGCCGTGATAACACCGGACGCCGGGGAGCTGCTTCTCACTGCGCGCCCAGCCGGAAACGTGATACCCCAGCCCGGCGAGGCGGGTGGCGATGTAGCCGCCGATTTCGCCAAGCCCCATCACGCCAATGCGAAAATCGGCGGCGGCCCGCTGCGGGTAAATCTTCCAGACGCGCTGACGCTGGTGCGCCAGCGCGCGATCGAAATTGCGCTGAAACCACAGCACGCCCCACAGGGCGTACTCGAACATCCCATGACGGAAATCCTCATCCACCACCCGGCAGAGCGGAACAGGGCTGGCGAACAGGCTATCGGGAAGATGGTCCACCCCGGCCGACGCGGCCTGGATTAATTTTAACGCCGGCGAACGCGTCAGCAGGCTGGCATCGGGAAACCAGCAGCTGGCATATTCCGCGGTGCGTGCCGCCGGATGTTCGGGCAAGACCGCGGTCACTTCCGGGAACAGCTGCAGCGCCTCGCAAATCTCGCGGGCATAGTTCTGGTCATTGCAATCGACAACGATAGTCAGGTTTGGCATAGGCGTTAGTCTTTGTAAGAAGTGTCGAGACGGTTCAGGCGGCGCAACCACGCCTGCCAGACCAGCTGGCGTTCATGTTCCACGCCCATCAGCTGTTCGCAGGCGTGTTGGCTCAGGTGTGCAGGAATGGTGTGGATGGCGCTGAGCGGAGCGAGCTGTGCGCTGGCCATTTGAATTTCGCAGGCGC
The DNA here is from genome assembly GCF_002108615.1 of Klebsiella sp. YJ. Lineage (NCBI taxonomy): Bacteria > Pseudomonadati > Pseudomonadota > Gammaproteobacteria > Enterobacterales > Enterobacteriaceae > Klebsiella > Klebsiella sp. YJ. Next base: position 24,171 of record NZ_MTEG01000021.1, on the reverse strand, counting down.
GGTTGAGGTAGTACATGATGTAAAACGCATCGGCAACGGTACGCCCGACCGACAGCAGTCCGTGGCTTTGTAAAATCATGGCGATATTGTTCCCGAGCGAACGCTGGATTCGCTCGCGCTCGTCGAGGTCAAAGGCGACGCCCTCATACGGGTGGTAGCCGACGCGCTGGTAAAACTCGGTGCTGATCTGGTTAAGCTGTAACAATCCCTGCTGGCAGGCGGCGACCGCCATGCCCGGCAGCGTATGGGTATGGATGACGCAATGCGCATCTTCCCGCGCCATATGCACCGCGCTGTGGATGGTAAAACCGGCTGAGTTGGCCGGAGCGTGGCCTTCCACGACCTTTCCCTGCATATCGACGACGATGAGATTACTGGCCGTCACCTCATCGAACATCATGCCAAATGGGTTTATCAGAAACCGCGGTTCGCCGTCGCCCGGCAGGCGGACGGAAAAGTGGGTATACAGCGTATCTTCCCAGCCAAACAGCGCCGCCAGACGGTAGGCGGCAGCCAGGTCCTGGCGTAGTTCACGTTCAGTCGTCATTTATTGCACTCCCATAAATTCACGTATGCGGCTCAGCGTCGGATCTTCCGCGCCGTTGCGGATGCGCTGTGGAGGCACATCGCTTGCCACGACGCCGTTTTCCATCATCACCACCCGGTCAGAGATGGATAAAGCGAAGTCCATCTCATGGGTGACGATCAGCATCGTCATCCCTTCACGGGCAAGAGACTGAATCACCTTCAGCACTTCCCCCACCAGTTCTGGGTCCAGCGCTGAGGTGGGTTCGTCAAACAGCATGATGTCCGGTTTTAAAGCCAGCGCCCTGGCGATGGCGACGCGCTGCTGCTGGCCGCCGGAGAGCTGCCAGGGATATTTTTCGGCATGGGCCAGCAGGCCGACGCGATCCAGCAGATAGAGGGCCTGCTCTCTGGCCACCCGCTGTTCAACCAGCTTGTGATACAGCGGGGCGAGCATGACGTTATCGAGCACCGTGCGGTGAGGGAACAGGTTGAAACTCTGGAAAACCATGCCGATACGCCGCACGCCGGCGCGCATCTGCGGTTTATCCACGATAGCCGCCCCCTTAAGGTAATCTTCGCCATAGAGCACAATCTCCCCGGCATCGATGCTTTCCAGCGCGTTAATGGTGCGGATAAGGGTGGTTTTGCCGGACCCCGACGGCCCGATGATGCTGATGACCTGCCCGTTTTCGACTTTCAGGTCGATACCTTTCAGGACCTGATGCTGGCCCCAGGATTTCTCGATCGCGCGCAGATCGAGCGCCGGCGGATTGCCGCTGGTGGGTTCGGCCTTCGCCGTATGCTGCGGCGCCTTCAGCGACTGACGCAGGGCTTCACACTCGGCGTCATTGAAGGTCTGCGGGCGCTTTTGCTGAATATCCAGTACATTTTCCAGCGCCCGGAACAGCCAGGTGAAGACCGTCACCACCATGACGTAGTAGACCGCGACTGCCAGCAGCGTCTCCATGACGAGGAAGTTTTGCGCATACAGGCGCTGGCCGGTGAGCAGCAGCTCCGGAAGTGAAATAACCGATAATATTGAACTGAGCTTAATAATCGTGATGTATTCATTAATCAGGGTAGGTAACGAAATACGAAACGCCTGCGGAATAATAATTAAGCGCTGAATACCAATAAAGCTGAAACTTAATGCGTGACCGGCTTCGCTTTGTCCTTTCGCCACCGACATTAATCCGCCGCGATGGATTTCCGCCATATAGGCTGCTTCGGTAACGGTCATCGATACTAATCCGGCAATAAACGGAATACCGAGCAGCGGCTGGGTGACCGGGAAGAGCTGCGGCAGGTTATAGACAAAGACCAGCAGCACCATTAACGGCACGCTGCGGAAAAACCAAATATAGAGTTCGACGGGAACCTTTAGCCAGCGCGGGCCGGAGAGCTTCGCGCAGGCTAATAAAAATCCTAATACCAGGCCAATAAACCAGGACAATGAGCTGACGACGATGACGGTGATACACGCCTGCCAGAATGCCCCAACGCTAAATAATGAGAAAAAGTATCCCCAATCGAACTCCATACCGACTCCTGTTGCTCGTGTGCTTTATTGTATTTAATCGATGCGCTCTAAATTGTATTTCTTGATAATGGCGTCATATTTTCCGTTGGCTTTTAAGGTGGTTAATGTTGATTTAATAGCGGTCACCAGTTCGCTATTTCCCTTCGCAACGTAAATCCCCAGAGGCAGCGGGTAGACCAGCCGCGTGGAGCTGATAGCCAGCCGCCCACGACTTTTATCGACAATGATTTGCGCCGCCGGAGCGATTTCTAACTGCGCGTTAATGTTTTTCGACAGCAGGGCCTGCGAAGCTTCCGGCGCGGTCGGGAACTCCTGGATGCTGATGGCCGGTTTACCGTTCTTCAGGCAATACTCGTCGGAGTGATTCTTCAGGCTGGTGACCCAGGTGGTGCCCTGCTGCAGGCCCACCTTGACGCCGCAGAGCTCGTCTTCCGTTTTGGGCTGTATCGCGCTGCTCTTCAGGGCAATGATCGACGCGCCGGACAGGGCGTAAGGGATCGCATCGGCCTGTTTCAGGCGCTCCGGCGTGACGTACATGCCGGAGATCACCGCGTCGTATTTCTTGCCGATGCCTAAAATCAGGCTGGTGAATTTGGTGTCGATCAGCTGCGGCTTCGCTTTTAGCTGTTCGGCAATCAGCGCGGCAAACTCCGGATCGAGGCCAACGATATTATTGTTGCTGTCATAGGATTCAAAAGGCGGATAGGTGACCTCCATACCGACTTTAAAGACACCATCGGTCAGCAGTTCTGCGGCCTGGGTCAGCGGAGAAAAGCAAGCGGCGACGGCGATGCCCAAAGCCACACGGCGCGAGAGCGACTTAAGCGTTTTTTTCATCATGTATCCTCACGGGTTATTAACGGTTTTTTGCTGTGCTTGTTTCTTCAGGTGACCAAAGGTGTTGGTGCCGCGGGCGCGCTCCGGAAGCTGCAGTTCGCCGCGGGTGACTTTCTCACGCAGGTAGCGATAGGTTTGCAGCGCCTGGCTCCACATATGCTCGCCAATGCTTAATTCCTGGTAGTCGCTGGCTTCTCCGGCGGCTAAAAAATTGGGCAGCGGCCGGATCAGCGTGTGGTAATCGCAGGCGAAAAACAGCGGGAAGGAGTAGCGTTCCTGCGGCACCTTGCGAACACGGTGAGCTGTAGCAACAAATGTGCCAGCGCTTAATACTTCCAGCATGTCGCCGATATTGATCACGAAAGCCTCTTCTCCGGCGGCGCTCTTCGCCGGCGGCGCATCGATCCAGACGCTTTCTTCGTTCAACACTTCCAGACCCGGCTGGTCGGCGAGCAGCAGGGTGAAGCACTCGTAATCGGTGTGTGCACCAATACCGGGAACATCCTCGGCGCTGGCATCAAAGGGGTAGTGAATCAGGCGCAGCTTCGACGGCGGGCAGGTCACCATCGCCTTGAAATATCCTTCCGGCAGACCAAGGGCGAGGGCAAAGGCGTCAAACAGGCGATGGCCAAGGGCGAAAACCGCGTCATAGTAGGCCAGCACCCGGGATTGAAATTCCGCGAGTTCCGGCCACTCGTTGGCGCCAATCAGCGGCGTGCCGGCCAGCACAAACGGATGGTCGTCCGCCGCCTGGAAGCCAATATCGAACGCCTCTTTATGGTCCGGTTTGCCGGAGCCGTAAATCTCTTCGCCTTCCGGGACATAGCCTTTATGGCTGCGGGAGTGGCCGATGTAGTACTGCATCTTTTGCTCCATCGGCAGGGCGAAGAGCGCTTTTGCCGCCGCGCGGATGCCGGCGATCAGCTCAGGGGCGATACCGTGACCGGTGATGTAGAAAAAGCCGACTTCCCGCGCCGCTTTGCCGATGGTGTCGGCGACGGCCTGGCGCTTTGCCAGACTGTCGCTGGCCAAATCGCTGATATCGATAGTCGGTAACTCAGTGAAAGAACTTTTTGCGACGCTCATTACGACAGATCCTTTTCGGTTAGCGATAAAAACTCGGCGAAATGCTGTTGTTCATGTTTCGCCATCCATGCATTCAGCGACCACAGATCGGCCACCGGGACGTTGGTGAACGGCAGGTGATGCAGATAGCCGTCGGGGCCAAACTCGGGCGTCAGCGTGGTGTGCTGATACCCACGCCGGCGCTGCGAGCGCCAGATTTGTTGCCAGAAGCGCTGCTGAAACTGCAGCGCAGCCCGATATTCCGGCGCGGCCGGATGGGGCACCTGCGGCCCCTGGTCATAACCGGCGCGGGCCTGAATGTGGTGCACGCGGTCGATAAAGGCGCTGAAATCATCGCAGGGGTCATCCAGCAGCCGTTCACTCACCACAATCCAGTGGCTGATATCGGCGGTAAACCGCAGCTGAGGCAGTTGCTGGATAATCTCGAGAGTCAGCCACGGGCTATACAGCGAGGTGGCGCGATGGGTTTCAAAGCTGCAGGTCAGCTCATACGCTGCCGCCAGCTCGTGGGCCTGGCCGAGAAAATCCACCTGCTGCGCCAGCGGCCAGCGGTCGTTGCCGGCCAGCAGATTAACGAAGCGCGGGTTCAGCGCTTTGGCGTCAGCGAAACGACCTTTCAGACGTTCAAGATGCTGCTGCGGCGTGTCGGCCTGCGCCGGAATCACGCCGCCGCCGCTGAAGACGATAGCGATATACTCCAGCGCCGATTCCTGCAGGCGTCGGGCCAGCGTCTGCTGCTCTTCCGGGGTCAGCGGTACGCGTGCTTCGATGCCAGCGCAGCCGACGCTTTTCAGCTCGTTGACCGTTTGCTGCCATGGGGTGGTGACACCCCAGAGCGTACGAAAAACCGTGAGTTGCATGAGCCGAATCCTCTATGGGTATTTCACGCCTGGCAGGACGCAGAGCATTTCGTACAGCAGGTTTGCCGCCAGCTGGGAGGTGTTGCCGCTCACGTCGTAGGGTGGAGAGACCTCGACCAGATCGCAGCCAATCAGGTTCAGACCGCGGCAGCCGCGAACGATTTCCAGCGCCTGAATCGATGTCAGGCCGCCGACTTCCGGCGTGCCGGTACCGGGCGCCCAGATGGGATCGAGGCTGTCGATGTCGAAGCTGAGATAGACCGGGCCATCGCCCATCTGCTGGCGGACTTCAGCCATCAGCGGGGCGAGGGATTTGTGCCAGCACTGTTCCGCCTGTACCAGACGGAAGCCCTGGTCAACGCCCCACTGAAAGTCGCCGGCGGCGTAACCCTGGGCACGCTGGCCAATCTGCACCACCCGTTTGAGGTCCAGCAGACCCTCTTCAACGGCGCGGCGGAAAGTGGTGCCGTGGGCGATTTTCTCGCCGAACATCTCGTCGTTGGTGTCGGTATGCGCATCGACATGAATCAGGCCAACCGGGCCATGTTTTTTGCTCAGGGCGCGCAGAATCGGCAGGGTGATGGTGTGGTCTCCCCCGAGAGTCAGCGGGATGAGGGGGAAACTATTTAAACCGGTGTAGTAATCCTCGATGATCTGCACCGATTTGAGCAGGCTGTAGGTATTGATCGGTACGTCGCCAATGTCGGCCACCGACAGCGATTCAAAAGGCGCTGCGCCGGTTGCCATGTTATAGGGGCGAATCATCACCGATTCGGTGCGGATATAGCGCGGCCCGTAGCGGGTACCGGAGCGCTGAGAGGTACCGATGTCTAACGGGATACCGACGAATGCCGCATCAAGTCCCTGTAAATCTTCGATAAACGGCAGGCGCATCATCGTTGCGCGGCCGCCAAAACGTGGCATCTCGTTGCCACCCTGCGGTTGATGAAAGACGTTATCCATTTCAGCTCCTGAATCTGACACACAAATACTCGACAGGGAGATAGTGCGAAAGATGGGCTGGACTTTACATCGTCTGCCGTAAATACTTAGTTCATTTATTGGTGAACTAAACATGCTCAACGACGGCAATCTCAATATTCGACAGCTGCAGGTTTTTGAGGCGGTGGCGCGCCTGGAAAGCTATAGCAGGGCCCAGCAGGAGCTGGGGATTTCCGTGTCGGCGATCAGTAACGCGATGTCTCAGCTGGAAGGGCAGCTGGGGTTCAGCTTGTGCCAGCGCGGGCGCGGCGGTTTTGCCCTGACTGAGAAAGGGCAGCAGTTTTTACAGCAGGCGATTCGGGTGCTGAGCGAGCTGAACGAGCTGGAGCGCCAGTCGGCGCTGCTGAAAGGCGAGCACAGCGGCACGATTTGCATCTCAACGCTGGACTCGATTGAAACCGAAACCGCGCTGTCGCTGCCGGTGGTCCTGCGTAGCTTCAGCGATAAGTTTCCCCATGTGCATATCAAGCTGATTATCCGCACTCCGGCGGAGCAGCTTAACGGCGTGCTGAACAACCATATCGATTTGGCGATCGGCAGCTATAACTCCCAGGTGCATAACATTATCAGCGAGCCGCTCTATCGCGAGCAGCACTGGCTGTACTGCAGCGATCTTCATCCGATGTTTTTCAGCCGTCAGCTTGATAAAGACCACATCAGCCAGTGTCCGCTGGTGACCCGCAGCTACTGGAATACCAGCGACCTGCGGCGGCGCGGTTTCAGTAAAGGCAGTGCCACCGTGGAAACCGTCGATGCGCAGCTGCTGCTGATTCTCTCAGGAAAATATATCGGCTATCTCCCTGAGCATTATGCCTGGCCGTGGATCAAGGAGAACCGGCTGAGGGTGCTGCTGCCTAACGAATTTGGCTTCCAGTCGCCGTTCTCGGCGATCTGCAAACGCGGGCGCAGCAATGAGCCGTATCTGAAAGAGTTTCGCAATTTGCTGAAGAAGAATACGGTGGCCAGGCCGAAGTGGAATTATTGAGGGCGGTGGCAGTCTGGCTCCCCCGGGGCGCAGCACGGCAAATGTTGAGTATTGCTGTTTTTCCGGGCCTGTGGCTGAATATTGACCACTCTTAACGGGCTTTATTTATCTCCAGAGGAAGGAGCGGAACGATGGCATTTGAACAGAAGAAGAAAAAAGCGCTTGCGCTAATGGAGGAGAAAAAGATGTGGCGGAGCAACTATGCGCCTCCGCTGCTGCGTCTTTTCTGGAAAGTCGGAGGCAAAATGCCGCCGCCGCCGTTTGCTCCATTCTGGCTGAATACGCTGTTCTTCGCCGCCTGGTTTGGCCCGCTGTGGGGGCTTATGATGTGGTTTAGCACCTGGCAAAGTGAAGGCTATAGCGTCTCTGGCGCGCTGTTCGCCAGCGTGACCGCCGGGGGCTTATTCGGCTTTTTGATGGCGCTATTTCATGTCTGGCGTAAGCGTGCCAACAACCTGCCGGACTGGGATCGTCTTTAGCGATGAACGTGGGGGGTTAAATACCCTGGATGGCGATATCCGTGGTGCGGAAAGTGTCTTTTACGCCACGGGTGGCGCGTAGATTGCTTCAAAAAAATGACCGTATTTGTTATATTGTTGTTCATTGCTTATTCACCTCTGCGGCGCCAAAAAGAATAAGATTCGCCGCAACCCAGGAAGATAAAATGTTAGATTATCGCTTCCCGACAGCTTTGCAGATGGTTCTCAGCGTAGCGATGGCGGAGCAGTTGGGTCAACGCTCGACAAGTGCGATTCTGGCCTATGGCCTGGAAGCCAATCCGAGCTTTATCCGCAAATTAATGGTGCCGCTCACCCGTGACGGTATTATTGTCTCCACGCTGGGACGCAACGGTTCCATCCATCTTGGTCGCCCGGCGGAGAGCATCACCTTGCGCGATATCTACGTATCAGTGATCGAAGATAAAAAGCTGTGGGCGTCGCGGCCCGATGTGCCGGCCCGCTGTGTGGTCAGCGCCAACGCCTGCTGGTACTTCAAGTCTATCGCCGACGAAGCAGAGCAGGCCTCCCTGGATGTGCTGGCCCGTCATACCGTGGCAAGCGCGCTGGAAAAGGTCAAAAAAGGCGATACCAGCGGCTGCGAGCTGTTACCAGAACTGGATATCCTGAAAAAAGCGCATTAATCCTGCCGTCCGCGCAAAAAATGCCTTCACACAGAAGGCGTAGATTGCTGACAAAGAGCGAGCTTATTACATTGCCCGGCGGCGCTTCGCTTGCGCGGGCCTACAGCGATTGTGCCATCGCTTGATAGTACGGGTTTTGTAGGCCGGGTCAGGCGTCAGCCGCCACCCGGCAACTCGTGGGCATAATGTTCAAAACCGGTTTGTCATCCGTCACCGCCTTCATCCAGAAGGCGGTTTTTTGTTGTCACCTATTCAGGCAGCGTTTCCAGCGTCGGTTTACCGCGCGTGACCAGCTTACGCAGCGTGACGTAGAACACCGGCGTCAGGAACAGACCAAACAGCGTCACCCCGAGCATCCCGGAGAACACCGTAATCCCGGTGACGCCGCGCACTTCCGCACCCGCTCCGTGGCCGAGGATCAGCGGTATCGTCCCGGCAATAAAGGCGATGGAGGTCATCACGATCGGACGCAGACGCAGGCGACAGGCTTCCAGCGCTGCTTCCATGATCCCTTTCCCCTGAATTTCCAGCTCGCGAGCAAACTCAACGATCAGGATCGCATTTTTACAAGCCAGCCCCATTAACACCACCAGTCCAACCTGCACGAAGACGTTATTATCGCCGCCGGTGAGCCAGACGCCGAACAGGGCGGAGAGCAGAGTCATCGGAACGATGAGGATCACCGCCAGCGGCAGCGTCCAGCTTTCATACAGCGCCGCCAGCACCAGGAACGCCAGAAGTACCGCCACCGGGAAGACAATCAGCGCCGTGTTGCCCTGGGTGGCCTGCTGGAAGCTGAGATCCGTCCATTCGATGTTCATACCATTCGGCAGCAGCTGGCCGGACATCGCGGCCAGTTTGGTCATCGCCTGAGCGGAAGAGAGCACCCGAGGATCGGCGTCGCCGATCAGATCCGCCGCCGGATAACCGTTGTAGCGGATCACCGGATCTGGCCCGTAGGTGGTGCTGATGTTAACCATACTGCCGATCGGCACCATTTCACCCTGGTTATTGCGGGTGCGCAGATTAGCAATATCCTCCACGCTGTCGCGGAATGGCCCGTCGGCCTGCGCCATGACGCGCCAGGTTCGGCCGAACTGGTTAAAGTCGTTCACATAAGATGATCCCAGGTAGGTTTGCAGCGTACCGAACAGATCGGTCAGCGATACCCCCTGCGCTTTCGCCTTGTCGCGATCGACCTGCACATCCAGCTGCGGTACGTTTGCCTGGTAGGTTGAGATAGGGAAGTGCATTCCCGGCGTTTGCATGATTGCCCCGGACAGAGTATTCACCGCCGTTTGTAGCGCGCCGTAACCTAAGCCCCCTCGATCCTGAATATACAGCGAGTAACCGGAACCCTGGCCGAGGCCGAGAATCGGCGGCGGCAGGATTGAGAAGCCAAAGCCTTCCTGGATTTGCGCGATTTTGGCATTGATCTCGGCGTTAATTTCCGCCGCAGAATGTTTACGCTGATCGAATGGCTTCAGGCCAAAAAATACCGTGCCGGTGTTCGGCGTATTGGTGAATTGCAGCGCGTTAAGCCCTGGAAACGCCACCGCATAATCCACGCCTTCCGTGTTCATCCCGATTTCGCTCATTTTACGGATGACCGCGTCGGTGCGGGCCAGCGAAGAACCTTCCGGCATTTTCACGCCGCCAATCAGGTAGAGCTTGTCCTGGGTGGGAATAAACCCGCCCGGCACGGCTTTAAACATCACGCCGGCGGCGCCGAGCAGCAGCAGGTAAACAATAAACACGGCGCCACGTCGTCCGAGCGTTTTGCCAACCAGCCCCTGGTAACCATGTGAGCTACGATGGAAAAAGCGGTTAAACGGGCGGAACAGCCAGCCGAACAGGCGATCGATAAGCCGGGTTGGGAGGTCTCTCGGCGCGCCGTGCGGCTTCAGTAGCAGGGCCGCCAGCGCCGGGGAGAGAGTCAGCGAGTTGATGGCCGAGATCACCGTCGAAATCGCGATCGTCACCGCAAACTGTTTATAGAACTGCCCGGTTACACCAGAGAGGAAGGCCATCGGCACGAACACCGCGCACAGCACCAGGGCGATGGCGATAATCGGCCCGGAAACTTCACGCATCGCCTGGTGCGCCGCCTGCAGAGGGGCGAGCCCCTCTTCGATATTGCGCTCGACGTTTTCCACCACCACAATCGCGTCGTCCACCACGATCCCAATGGCGAGAACCAGACCGAACAGGCTCAGGGTATTAAGCGAGAAGCCAAGCAGATAGAGAATACCGAACGTCCCCACCACCGAGACCGGTACGGCAATCAATGGAATAATCGATGCGCGCCAGGTTTGCAGGAACAGGATCACCACCAGTACCACCAGCACCACCGCTTCGAGCAGGGTTTGCACCACCGCACGAATGGAGTCGCGCACAAAAACGGTGGGGTCGTAAGGGGCGGCCCACTTCATATCTTCCGGGAAACGCGTGGACAGTTCGTCCATTTTGGCGCGTACCGCATTCGACAAATCAATGGCGTTGGCCCCCGGCGACTGGAAGATACCGATCCCGACCGCATCTTTATTGTTAAGCTGGGAACGTAGCGCATAGCTGCCCGACCCCATTTCGATGCGTGCAACGTCGCGTAGGCGTACCAGCGAACCATCCTGGGCCGTTTTGAGAATGATATTACCGAACTCTTCCTCCGTGTGCAGACGACCCTGGGCGTTAATCGAGATCAGGAAGTCGCTCTCTTTCGGCAATGGCTCGGCGCCAAGCTGCCCGGCGGACACCTGCACGTTTTGCTCCTGCATCGCCGTCACCACATCGGAGGCGGTCAACCCACGTGCGGCCACCTTATTCGGATCCAGCCAGATTCGCATGGCGTATTCGCCGGCACCAAAAATCTGGATTTGGCCGACGCCGGGCAGGCGCGCCAGTTCGTCCTTCACTTTTAAGGTGGCGTAGTTACGCATATACAGCGAATCGTATTTACCGTTGGGCGAAAACAGATGCACCACCAGGGTGAGCGTCGGTGACTGTTTCTGGGTGGTAATCCCCAGACGGCGTACGTCTTCCGGCAGACGCGCTTCGGCCTGCGATACCCGGTTTTGTACCTGAACCTGCGCCTGATCCGGATCGGTGCCCGGGCGGAAGGTGACGGTGGTGACCAGTACGCCGTCGGAGCCGGCGACGGACTTCATGTACATCATGTTTTCGACGCCGTTGATCGCTTCTTCCAGCGGCGTCGCCACGGTCTCGGCGATCACTTTCGGGTTGGCGCCCGGATACTCCGCGCGTACCTGCACACTCGGCGGTACGACGTCAGGGTATTCGCTGACCGGTAGCAGCGGGATGGCGATGAGCCCGGTAATAAAAATCAAAATCGACAGCACCGCGGCAAAAATCGGCCTGTCGATAAAAAAGCGGGAAAAGTCCATGCGTCGGATTCTCTGGTAAGGGATCAGTTGAGGGCGGTGCTGGTGGTCATCGCCACGGTTTTCGCGTTAACCGGCATCCCGGGCATAAACACTTTTTGCAAACCCTCGACGATGACTTTATCGCCAGGATTCAGCCCCTGCTGGACGATGCGTAAACCGGCGGCCAGGCGACCCGGCTTGATATCACGGCGCTGCGCTTTACCATCTTTATCAACGATATAGACGTATTTCCGATCCTGATCGGTCAGGACCGCTTTGTCGTCGATCAGCGTGGCCTGGAATTCAGCGCTGCCCGGCAGGCGCACGCGGGCAAACAGGCCCGGTATGAACTGACGCTGGGTGTTATCCAGCAGCGCGCGCATCCGGATAGTGCCGGTGCTCGGGGTTAGCTGATTATCGAGGAAATCCACTTTCCCCTGATGGGGGTAGCCGTCCTCTCCGACAAGACCAATCTCAACCGGGAGCGCAAGGTGATTGCTGGCAGCCCCCTGGCCACTGCGGGCGAGGTTTTGATAGTGAAGGTAGGTTGATTCGTCGACATCAAAATAGACGTAGACCGTCTTCTGCGAGACCACTGTCGTCAGCACGCTGGCGCTGTCACCAGCGGTTACGAGGTTACCGCTGGTGATCAGCGCGCGGCTGGCGCGGCCATCGATAGGGGCGGTCACTTTGGTGAAATCAAGGTTAAGCTGAGCGGCATCAACGGCTGCCTGTGCGGCCTGGATGTCGGCCTGCGCCTGGGTAGCGGCCGAACGGCGCTGCTCCCACTCCTCACGGGATACCACGTTGGTGTTGATTAATTTGTCGGTACGACTGGCCTCGCTGCGCGCCAGGCTGGCCTGTGTTTTGGCTCTTGCCAGCGTTGCCTGCGCCTGCTCGAGGGCGGCGCGATAGGTTCTGTCATCGATAGTGAATAGCACCTCGCCCTTTTTCACTTCCTGGCCGTCGGTGTAGTTCACTTTTTCAATGTAGCCGGAGACGCGTGGACGGAGCTGAACGCTTTCTACCGCTTCAATTCGGCCGTTAAAGCTGTCCCACTGGCTAATGGATTTCACCACCACGTCAGCGGCGCTGACGGCAGGGGCTTGCGGAGCGGCGTTTTGCGCAGCGCTGTTATCGCAGCTGGCAAGTAGCATGGCGATGACTGCGCTCCCCAGTCCGCGCAGATAAAAGTTAACCCAGGTTTTTTGCAGGCTCATTATTTTTATTCCGGTAATTGTTGCCGCCGGGCAAGACGCAGCGAAGGACGCGGCGCGACTTCCTATGTCCGGACAGGCTTAAGGCCATTTGTGTCGTTCATCGCCACAAAACTGTAACAGTTGCGAATACACTATCGCGGCGATTGTAGGAAGGCGCTTAACTAAGTGCAAGAATAATTGTTGCACTTTATGTGCTGTTTCCGTTGCGCGGGAAAGGCACATTTCAGGCAGGGATTTTAATGTAACAATAAAACTTGCAATTTATGCAAAAGCAGGTCACTTTTAAATGTATTAGATAAAGATACTTTTATTAACAGCCCAGGGGAACCCGGCATGAACACTGGCGCTTTTATACATGATTTACTTGACTGGATTGATAATAACCTTGAAAGCCGCCTCGATATTGATACGGTCTCCAGGCGGGCAGGCTATTCAAAATGGCATCTTCAGCGGATCTTCAAAGAGCATACCGGTCATCCCATCGGCGAATACATCCGCGCCCGGAAGCTGCAAAAATCGCTTGAGCGCTTAACCCGCAGCGACGAGCCGATCCTGAACGTGGCTATCGCGCTGGGCTTTGACTCCCAGCAATCCTTCAATCGCAGCTTCAAGCGCCAGTATGGCCAGGCGCCGGGGGTCTGGCGCCGCAGCATGGGAACGGCGCCATCGTGCCAGCGTCCAGGCTGAGGGTGGGGCGGGATTTAATCAGGAGGTTCAGGTTTAACGGGACGAATCAAGGGCACAAAAAAGCCCGCAGGGCTTGCGCCGTGCGGGCTTTCAGGACTTCATCGGATGACTCTGGTAATCACCGATGGAGAATTTTGGTGGAGCTGGCGGGAGTTGAACCCGCGTCCGAAATTCCTACATACCATTTTTACTATAGTAATAACAACCATTTGCTTTTAAAAACAGTGTATTAGTGTTATCGGGTGTTTATCTGTTTTATACATTTTTAATGATATGCCGCCATTTTGCCGCCACTCCTAAGACATAATAAAATCTTGTGTTCTTAGTGGTGTTGTAATTTATTATTTTAATGAGGCGCATTATACTTTTACAAAATATAATTATTTATTTTTTATTTTAAAGAGTTCAAGAATTGAGTACATTTTTAGAGAATCATTTTCTTTATCTAATTCATGGTAATCATTTATGAATTTTTCGTAAAGTTCACTAAAGTTCTCTTTTATTATTGTTTCCTGATTCCCTTTTAATTTATTTGCAATTGAAAAAGGGATTTTAGATGAGTAAATACATAATTCAAATGTATTGCATAAAAGTTTCTCCAGCCTTAATCCTTGAGGAGACTCAAAGGTTATATCCCACCTTTTTAAAGACTGAACTCCTGATTTGGCTTGATGGATGGAATTTAATGCTTTCAATACATAGTCGTTAGAGTCAGAGACTTGTTTTTTGAAAAAATCATCTATTTTATTATTGCCATTTTCCATGTAAATACTGATTAGCTTAAAATTTAATGATATAGAAGAAAGATGCTCAAAACATTCTTCAAGATTTATTAAAGATCTGTCTATTTTACCGAGTGCATTCTCATACATTTTTTCCTTGAAAAATTTACGTATGTTTTTGAGAGCTAAAATGGCACAGGTGGCTATAACTATATTGCTTAATGCAATTATTATATCACTGGCAGTTCCGGTGAAGCTAGGCGCTAAAGATAACGATTTTATAATAATATAAAGAAATAAAAAGGTTGCAAGTGTGAGTAATGAGAAAACAATGGAAAGTAGATATTTGTTTATAGAAAGTATTTCTTTTTTATTCTTCTGCATTTTCTTTACCTTAGCGGTTATTTAATATGGATTATTTTTTATCAATTATTGAGTCATATTCAAGGAGGTTATCTATACATTTTTCCAGTTTATAAAAATCTGTCAATGGATAGAGATTGACTATATCATCGTCAAAGTTTTGTATACCAGAAAGGCGTTCCTTTCGTTTTAAATATCGAGTAGCTGAAAGTACTTCAGAATATCCGTCCATATCAACCGTATAATCTAGGGTTTTCAAAACCTGCCAAGATACAGGCGGGGTAAGATCGAACATTTTCAATAAGTTAGGGCAAAAATCCATTTGAATAGTTTGTGCATAACTGACTTTGGGAGGGAGTACAACATTTATTGATTTATCACTGTGTGAAGTTTTAACCATTTTTGTAGAGCGATAAGCAATTCCTACGATGTTTGATTTACTTCTGCGGCTAATCCATTGCATTAATAAGTTTGGGATGATGTACTCTTGGGTAAATGACACGCTATTATTTTTCTTTACATAATTACATGCATAAATCAATGGCATAAGACAAATGTAAGCTAGTTTTTCATAGACAGATAAAATATTTTTTCGTTGGATGTTGTTGTATTTTGAATATATTATATCGGCTGTGAAGTTCAAGATTTTAGACTCAGAATCATTTGAAGAGAATGATGATATATAAAGCTTGTCGAAATCAGGCTTATCCATTTCTAACCAGCATACATAAAGAGATGAACCCAAATATAAACAAGGTAGTCCAGCTACAGAGTACCTCTGAGCGTTTACAAGGTGGCGCATGGAAAATGGGATGTGAAATATATCCTTTCTTTCGCTAATTGCACTATGTGATTTTCGTACACGAAAAAGTGGTTTGTCTGCGTTACATAGATTATTTAGCGGGGTGGAGATTGCTTGTATATACTTTACAATGTTTCTTTCTGAAAAAGTAGAATCAAAGTTGTCATAAGCCGATTTTATATCGCCTGACAAAAAGTCAGATAATGCAGCGACAATTCCATAATAAATTGTAGTAATTCTGTTGATTCTGTTTTTTAATCTAATGGATAACCTATCCTCGTGTTCATCTATGTAATCATGAAGTATGTTAAAGTAAATTTCACATTTTTCTTTATAATCATTGATGATGTCTGATTTGACTTTGAATGGTAGTTTAAGTTGTGGGGTGCTATTTATTTTTGTAAAAAGTTCATCAAGTTCTTCGGCTAAACTTTCTGTATTCATAGTGTCATAATCCATTGAGTTTTAATGAGTGTAGCGGATTTTTAGTAATGGCATCTTCTAAATGTTCTGGTGCAAAGTGAGCATAAACCATGGTCATCTTGATATCTGAATGTCCTAATATATCCCTTAAAACCAGTATGTTTCCGCCGTTCATCATAAAATGGCTGGCGAATGTATGGCGCAGAACGTGAGTACACTGGCCCTCTGGCAAATCAATACCGGCTCGCTTCACTGCCCGCTCAAAGGCTTTTCTACATGGGGTGAATAGCTTCCCTCTGTTTTTGGGGAGTTCATCATACAGTTCCTGAGATATCGGCACGGTCCGGTTTTTCTTACCTTTGGTCTTTGTGTAGGTGATGCGGTATTTCGATAACTGATGACCCTGTAGGTTTTCGGCTTCACTCCAGCGTGCTCCCGTTGCCAGGCAGATTTTTGCAATCGTCAGGAGGCTGTGGCTTTGAGAATCTGCGCAGGCATCCAGCAGGCGCTTAATTTCATCTGGGGCCAGGAACGCCAGTTCGCCCTCTGCGATTTTGAAAGTTGGCAACCCAGCAAGCGGATTAGGGGCTGACCAGTGACCCAGCTTTTTCAGCGTGCCAAAAACTGATGAGAGGTTACGTTGCTCAAGGTTTACCGTTCGGGGCTTAACAGGTGACATAAACGCGCCATCTTCATTTCGCACTTCACCTTTTAGCCGCGCTTCGCGGTATTTCGTGAAGTCACCGGCGGTAAGTTCTGAGGCGATGGGATCACCTAGGCCATTACAAATAATATTCAGTTTTGCCATCAGGCGTTTAGGGTCTGCGAGCGTCTGGCCGTAAAGGGAGTGCCACTGATCAATCAGTTCTGACAAACGTCGCCGATCTTCCTTTTCCCCCAGCCACGGCTTTTTGTTTACTTCATCCATGGTGAAGTTTTCGAATGCTATGGCCTCGCCTTTCGTCGCAAATTGCTTGCGCACGCGTTTGCCGTCGCGCCCGTTAGGGTAGCATTCACACAACCATTTTCCGTTAGGCTGTTTCCTGATGGTCATGGCTAAATACTCTTGATTACTTTAATGGCTCGCCCGACAACTTCCACATCATCAACAGAACACTCATAGGATGAGTCGTCCTGGTGAACAACAATTCTGTTGCCTGGTATTCGGGCAATCTTGACGATGCTCTTCACCCCATCAATATCGACAAGCCAGTAACCATTGCTAACCTGTTTGACAGATGTATCCACTACAAAGCAGTCAGTAGACGTTTTTATAAACAACGAATTGCCGGACTCACTGTCCAGTAAGCTGCTATCAAGCAAAACTTCCCCTTCGTTATTCAACTCTCCGTTCTTCAATTCGACTTGTTTAATGCTTGGTGCAACGATTTTGGAAAGTGGTCGCAGTGTGATATTTGACTCGTTTACGGGATTTTTTTTTCGGTCTTCTGAAGTGAACATTTCACCTTGGCCTGTCGCTAGCCATAGAAGAGAAACCCCTGTTTCAAGTGCACACTGGATGACCCACTCAGCAGGGAAGCTGTCTCGTAAGTTTCTGTTTGCCATGGTGCTTTTAGAGATTTTCAAATGGTCAGCTAGTGCTTGTTTGGTGCTGAATCCATATGCCTTTAGCAATCTTTCGATCGCTTCTCGACCTCCCGTATTGGGACCTGCCTGGATATTGATCATCAAATACTCCATTGACGACCACTTTAAGTGATCGTAGTATCGCGATTGTCTTGTGGTGTGATCTCAAAAAGTGATCTAAAACGAGATAAAACAAATTTAAACCTAAGGATACTGCACTATGAGCACAGATATTTCAATTCGTGTACCAAAGGAGATGGCTACACCTGCTGAGTTCGCTGAATGGGAAGGAATTTCCCGTGGTTCTGTTTACCAAAAAATCCACCATGGTCAGCTTGCTAAATACATGGTGAAGAAGGAAAAAAACAAAGGCCGCGTCAGTCTGCGCTACCTGATGTACAAAACAGATCAGGTCCGTGAATCCCTTGGTCATTCCAACTTCCGCGTCATTGTTGGTCAGTAAGTTCAATTATGGGAACTTTCTAAGGGGCTTACATGTTTGATTATAAGATTTCCAAACATCCACACTTTGACGAAGCCTGCAGGGCTTTCGCGCTGCGCCACAATATGGCACAGCTGGCTGCCCGCACAGGTATGAATGTCCAGACTCTGCGCAATAAGCTGAACCCGGACCAGCCGCACCAACTGACCGCGCCGGAAATCTGGATGCTTACCGATCTGACTGAGGATTCCGTACTGGTTGATGGCTTCCTTGCGCAAATCCACTGCCTGCCATGCGTACCGCTAAACGAAGTCGCCCGGGAGAAAATGCCGGATTACGTACTGAAGGCCACAGCAGAAATCGGCCGCGTAGCTGCCGGTGCTGTTTCTGGTGAGGTGCATACCTCTGCCGGCCGCCGCCAGATTGTTGACAGTATTAACTCAGTCACCCGCCTGATGGCATTAACCGCTGTGACGCTGCAGGCACGTCTGCAGACCAGTCCGGCAATGACAAGCGCAGTTGATACCGTGACGGGCCTCGGCGCGTCGTTCGGTCTGATCTGAGGTGCCTATGTTGACCAACCAACCATCAATGGCATCGCTTCTTGTTAAGCAAAGTCCGTCTCCACATTTCGGGCACGGCTGGATCATGGGGACCGATGGCAAGCGCTGGCACCCGTTCCGCTCTCAGGATGCGCTGCTGGCTGACCTGTCCACCACCAAACAGGGGAAACCATGGCTATCGAAGGCGATTCTGCGACTGTTCCGCTAAGCCCTGGGCATCGCCTTGACGGGCTGAACCACATAACGGAATTAAGAGCGAAAGTGTTTGGCTTAAATATTGAGCCTGAGCTGGAGAGGTTTATTAGCGATATGCGAAACCAACGGGATATTAACCATAGACAGAATGAGCGGGCATTAGCCGCAATTTTCTTTATGGCAAAGATTCCGGCGGAACGTCATAGCGTCAAAGTGAGTGAGCTGACGACTGACGAAAAGCGGGAGCTGATTAAGGCAATGAACCATTTCCGTGCAGTGGTGAGCTTATTTCCAAAACGGCTAACCATGCCGAATTAATAAACGCCTGCCTAACGTCTGTTATGGCTGGCGTTGTAAATACCATCATTAACAACTGAGGATATAAAAATGGGATTTTTTGGATTTGCTAAAAAAGCACGTAAAGCAGCAGCGGAAGTTAAAAAGTTTGAAAGGCGCGATTTGGCGCAGGCGGTGGTAAATGCTGCGTATCTGGTTGCCTACGCTGACGGCGAGTGCGAAGCGTCAGAAAAGGCAAAGATTGAGCAGGTGCTGCGCACTCAGCCTGCGCTGGCGGCGTTTACCTCGGAGATTAACGCTATCAGCGCAACGATCATCGGGCAGCTGGATACCAACTTTAAAATTGGTCGCCGTGCGGCGCTGCGCGAAATCGAAGATGTTAAGCACGATACCCGCGAAGCCGAAGATGTGATGGATGTGGCCGTGGCCATCGCGGAAGCCGACGGCGAAGTAGAGCCGGAAGAGCGCAAGGTGCTGGAAGAGATCGCCGCCGTTCTGGGGCTGCGTCTGGAAAACCATCTGTGATAAGTAAATTTCGCTGGGCCGCCGCCGCTGTGCTTTTGTTTCTGGTGGTGGCGGTGGACTTTACCAGCCGGGCAATGTCTGTCCTGGCTGATGGCGTTCTGGTTGTCGGTGTTATCGCGCTGATAATTCCGATGATAAAGAAGCCGTGAATATATAGCCCGCGCTGTGCGGACTACCTCTGAGTAATACAACCCAAATTTTAGGCGTAAACCCGCCGGGCATTTTTTTGCCCAAATTCAGGAGAAGCACTATGCGAAATATTGAAACCTGTAACACCAAAATTGGCCCAGACGATGCTGGCCTTAATCTGCTGCTAACCGAAGCACGCAAGGAAGAGCGTCGGGGCCGCGCTGATGTGTTTGCAGCCCGTCTGGATACCCTGGCAGCCCGCATCTCCTCCCGTCAGCTGACCCATGCGGAAGCGGCGGAGCTGCTGCGCGAAGAGGCCGTGAAAATCCAGAACGAAGCGCAGGAGATCCACTGATGGCTGATTCTATGGACCTCGTACAGCAGCGCGTTGAAGAAGAACGCCAGCGCCACATCCACATCGCCCGTGCCAGACAGCCGGGCGTTTCCCGCGTCTTATGCGTCGAATGTAACGCGCCAATCCCGCCAGCTCGCCGCCGCGCCATTCCGGGCGTGCAGTGCTGCGTCACCTGTCAGGAAATCGCAGAGCTGAAAGGCAAACACTACAACGGAGGTGCGGTATGACCGCCAGAAAACCAACCAAGCACTCAACAGACAAGCGCGCGCGTCTGCGCCAGGCTGCCCAAGACTATCAATCAACATTGTCGTGGTATCAAGGAAACCTCGATAGTCCGAACGCAGAACAGGATTGCGATGAAGCTACGGCGGCGTTTAAGCGCGAAATCGGCCATAGGGAAATGGACATTATCACTGATCTGCTGGATGAGATAGACGAGCTGCAGGAACGCCTCAAGGCCGTAATGGACAGCGAGCCGATGTTTTTCGTTGATGGCGAGGCAGCAAAGCGCCTATTAAGAGGCGAAACGCGTTTTGCGGCCATGACCACAGAGCCTAAGCCAGGGAAGACATTGGCACTTTATATCGATCCGAAACCTGCACTGGAAGTGCCGGATTTCAAAAAACTGGCCCACGAATTGGTGGACAATCTTGTCGATTGTGCCTCTGCTGATGATGCTGCTGTTAGGCAGTATCTGGAATGGACAGAGAGCGCCTGCCGTGCCGCTATGCTGAAAGGTGGTGTAGCATGAGCGTAATTCACAGCTTAAAGATTGGTCCGCTGTTTTTTAATGCTGTAGCAAACGGCGAGAAAAAAGCAGAAGTGAGAAAAAACGACCGCAATTTTAAATGTGGTGACTTTCTGCTGCTGCGTGAGTGGGAGGGGGAATATACAGGAGACAAGCTGGTAGTAAAGGTTACGCATATATGCCCGCTTGGCCTCTTTATTGGCGGAAATTGGGTGCTGATGTCTGTTTCTCATATTGAGGATAATGATATTCAGCCGTTTATGGATGCAGTTTTAGGGGGTGTTCAATGAGCACCATCCTGAAATGGGCGGGCAATAAAACCGCCGTCATGCATGAGCTGAAAAAGCACCTTCCTGCAGGCCCGCGACTGGTTGAACCTTTCGCGGGTTCCTGTGCTGTGATGATGGCGACAGAGTATCCTCATTATCTTGTCGCTGATATTAATTCGGACTTGATTAATCTTTATAAGCAGATTGCATTTAACTGCGAGAAATTTATTACTAACGCCAAAGGGTTATTTGCCGGCACCAATAGCGAAATCTCTTATTACAATATCCGTCAGGATTTTAATCATTCCGCTGAAACTACTGATTTCTGGAAAGCTGTATTTTTCCTTTATCTTAATCGCCACGGTTATCGTGGCCTTTGTCGTTATAACAAGAAAGGTGTATTTAACGTCCCATACGGCAATTATAAAAAACCGTATTTTCCTGAATCTGAAATAAGAGCGTTTGCTGAAAAAGCCAAACGCGCCACCTTCATTTGTGCCAGCTATGAGGAAACTTTAGCGATGGTCAAAGCAGGTGATGTGATTTATTGCGACCCACCTTATGACGGGACATTTACCGATTATCACACTGATGGTTTCAATGAAATTGAGCAACGTCGCCTGGCGACGACTCTTGATGTGCTGGCAGCAGCAGGCCGTCAGGTTGTTGTGTCGAACAGTGAAACCGAGCTGACGAACGCGATTTACCATAATTTTACCCGCCACCGTATTAACGCAAAACGCAGTATGGGCGTGGCCGGTGGTGATGGTAAGTCTGCAACTGAAATTATCGCTGTTTCTCAACCTCTGATCTGGTCCGGGATTGCTCTGGCAGCGTATCCAGACGTGGGTGCGTCTTACGAAACTTTCCAAAGAGAGTATTTGTGTGAGCCATCACGACGTTAAAAACTACGGCGGCGCAGATGATGCCGCCGCTGCTTTTGCATGGAATGCCCCGAAAAAAGCAGTAAACCCGTATGCGGACCCGGCGGAAGTTGCGCCGGTGTCTGCGCTTTCAAACCTGATCGCTCTTTACGCCGCCGATAACGAGCAGGAACAGCTGCGCCGTGAGGAGATGAGTGATGAGGTCTGGGAGCGCTTTTTCTACAATGAAGCCCGTGATCCGGTTCAGCGTGAAATGGAGCAGGACCAGCTGATCAGCAGGGCGAAGATGGCCCGCGAACAGCAGAAATTTAACCCTGATCTGATCATCCTGGCTGACGTGTCAGCGGAACCGTCATATATCAGCAAGCCGCTGATGGACCGCATTGATTATTTTCATAACCTGAACCGCCCTAAGGCCTATTCTCGCTACCTGCGTGAAACAGTCAGACCGTGCCTGGAACGTCTGGTGCGTGTCCGGGATAGCCAGATATCGACCTCATTTCGGTTTATGGCAAGTCATGACGGGCTGGAGGGGTTGCTGGTTCTGCCTGAAATGAGTCAGGACCAGGTAAAGCGACTATCCACACTGATAGCCACCCATATGAGCATGTGTCTTGATGCGGCTTGTAGCGATCTTTTCGTCAGCGATGACGTCACGCCGGACCAGATGCGCAGGGCGTGGGAACGAGTGGCCGATGAGGTCATGCGGCTTGACGTGATCCCCCCTGCATTTGAGAAGTTACGCCGCAAGAAACGCCGCCGCAACCCTGTGCCGTATGAGCTTATTCCGGGTTCGTTGGCGCGTATGCTTTGCGCTGACTGGTGGTATCGCAAGTTGTGGCAGATGCGCTGCGAGTGGCGGGAGGAGCAACTGCGTGCGGTGTGCCTGGTCAACAAAAAAGCCAGCCCGTATGTCAGTTATGAGGCCGTTATCCACAAACGCGAGCAGCGCCGTAAGTCGCTGGAGTTCTTCCGCTCGCATGAGCTGACCAACGAGCAGGGCGACACGCTGGACATGGAAGACGTGGTGAACGCCAGCAGCAGCAATCCGGCGCACCGTCGTAATGAAATGATGGCCTGCGTTAAGGGGCTGGAGCTTATCGCAGAAATGCGCGGCGACTGCGCCGTGTTCTACACCATCACCTGCCCGTCACGTTTCCACGCAACGCTCAACAACGGCAGGCCAAACCCGAAATGGACGAGCGCGACGGTCAGGCAAAGCAGTGATTATCTGGTTGATACGTTTGCCGCTTTCCGTAAGGCCATGCATAAGCGCGGTATGCGCTGGTATGGCGTCCGGGTGGCTGAGCCGCATCATGATGGAACGGTACACTGGCACCTGCTGTGCTTCATGCGTAAGAAAGAGCGCCGCGCTATCACAGCGTTGCTGCGTAAATTTGCTATCCGTGAGGACCGCGAAGAGCTGGGCAACAATACCGGCCCGCGCTTTAAGTCTGAGCTGATCAACCCGCGCAAGGGCACACCTACCAGCTACATCGCCAAATACATCAGTAAGAACATAGACGGGCGCGGCCTGGCTAACGAAATCAGCAAGGAAACCGGCAGATCACTGAGGGATAACGCAGAGCACGTCAACGCCTGGGCGTCACTTCATCGCGTCCAGCAATTCCGCTTTTTCGGCATTCCGGGCCGCCAGGCTTATCGCGAGCTGAGATTGCTGGCAGGACAGGCTGCGCGGCAGCAGGCAGATAAAAAGGTCGGGGCGCCGGTACTGGATAACCCTCGTCTGGATGCGGTGCTGGCTGCAGCCGATGCCGGGTGTTTTGCCACCTACATCATGAAGCAGGGCGGCGTGCTGGTCCCACGTAAACATCACCTGGTCCGCACGGCCTATGAACTGAACGACGAGCCATCAACCTATGGCGATCACGGTATCCGTATTTATGGCATCTGGTCCCCGATTATAGAGGGCCGTATTTGCACGCATGCGATGAAGTGGAAAATGGTTCGTAAAGCCGTTGACGTTCAGGAGGCGACAGCCGACCAGGGCGCTTGCGCCCCTTGGACTCGTGGCAATAACTGTCCCCCTGTGGAAAAAATGAACTATTTTGAGCCAGATTTACCAAGTGGAGAGCAGCCGGAACCGCTGCCGGACTTCCAGAACATGAGCAGGAAAGAGTTACGGGAGCTAAACGCAAGGCTGCGCCAGGTTAGACCGAAACGGCGGAAGGGTTACAAACAGGAAATTAACGATCAGCAGCGCCTGCAGCTTGAATGTGAGTTGAAGTCCAGAGGCTTTGACGGATGTGAGAAGGAGATCGATCTGCTGCTGCGTGGTGGCAGTATTCCATCGGGTGCTGGGTTGCGGATTTTTTACCGCAATCAGCGGCTGCAGGAGGATGACAAATGGCGGCAGTGGTACTGATTGCGCGGTTTTAACATTTCTTGCACTTATCCGATCCCCTCGGACACATCTGATTGAATGATAAAAAGTAATTTACAACATAAAAACCATATTATACTGTATATAAACACAGTGTGCGCCGGGTGACCGGTAGAGATCAAGGGGTGAAAGTCCCCGACCATTGAAGGACCAGCAATCCACAAGGTCCCCGAGTCATGCGTTGCATACCGCGAGGT